>JBDLJM010000015.1 GCA_039714315.1 Bacteroidota bacterium
TATGAAAATACCAAATAAAATGACTGCACAAGAAGCTGTTAAATTAATAAAATCAGGCAATAGAGTCCTTATTCAAGGTGGTGCTGCAACACCTCAAGCTTTAGTTAAAGCAATGGTTGAACGGGCGCATGAGTTAAAAGGAGTTGAAATTGTACACCTGCATACCGAGGGAGAATGTGGTTATACAGCTACAGAGTTAAGCGATAGTTTTAAAACTAACGCATTTTTCATAGGAGGAAATATCAGAAAAATGGTAGGAGTAACTGCTGATTATATTCCTATTTTTTTAAGCGATATTCCGAGTTTATTCCGTCAAGGCTATATGGATTTGGATGTAGTTTTAGTAAATGTATCCCCGCCCGATAAACATGGATTCTGTTCACTCGGAGTTTCAGTAGATATTGTAATCTCTGCCGTAGAAAAAGGGAAAAAAATAATCGCCCAGATAAATCCACGTATGCCTCGAACTGTTGGTGACGGAATTGTTCATCTTCGAAATTTTGATGCATGTGTAGAAGTATGTGAAGAAATTCACGAAATGAAATTTGTTTCTCCTACGGAAGCCGAGAAAGCAATAGGAAAAAATATAGCTGAAATTATAGATGATGGCTCTACCCTGCAAATGGGAATTGGGGGTATTCCAAATGCAGTACTCACCTATTTAACAAATCACAAAGATTTAGGCGTTCACACTGAAATGTTTTCAGAAGGAATTGTAGACTTAGTTAATAAAGGTGTAATTAACGGGGCAAAGAAAAAAGTAAATCCATATAAAATTGTTTCCGGATTTGCTATGGGAACCCGCCGTTTATATGATTTTATGGATGATAACCCAGAAATTGAAATGTTAGATATAGCTTATGTAAACGATACAGCTATAATAAGACAAAACCCCAAAGTTACGGCTATAAATTCAGCAATTGAAGTTGATCTAACCGGTCAGGTTTGTGCTGATTCAATCGGTTTTAGAATGTTCTCAGGTGTTGGCGGGCAAATGGATTTTATGCGTGGAGCTGCTCTTTCTGAAGGTGGAAAACCTATAATTGCTATTACATCTGCTACAATGAAAGGGATCTCTAAAATTGTTCCCTTCTTAAAACCGGGTGCAGGAGTCGTTACCACACGAGCACATGCCCGCTTTGTAGCAACAGAATACGGAGTTGCAGAATTGTTTGGAAAAAACCTTAAACAACGTGCTAAAGCACTAAGAGATATTGCTCATCCCGAAAATCGTGGTGAATTAGATCAGGCTATATTCGAAAGATTTGGCAGTAGTTTGATGTGTGTTTAATGAATTATAATCGAAAATATGAACAATAAAGATAATTTGCTTTTTGATAATTTCAATTCTGTGTCGAAACAAGAATGGAAGGCTAAAGCAACAATGGATTTGAAAGGGGCTGACTATGACAAAAAACTTGTTTGGAAAAATTTGAACCAGATTAATTTACAAAGTTTTTATAATTACGAAGACCATGAAGTATATTTAGAAAATACAGGAGAAAATTCTCAATCTTTAATTAATTACAGACGTATAATTGTCAATAAGGAAAAAAACGCTAATAAACTTGCGCTAAAAGCTATTTCGGAAGGAATGAACGGACTGATTTTCGATCTTAAAGAAAATGTTTCGGCATACGGACTCCTTGAAGGAATAGATTTGAACACCATTGCTGTTTCATTCATCCTTCGAAATAAAGAAATAGAGTTTGTAAATGAATTCCTTTCCTTTGTAAATGAAAATGACGTTAGTTTTGATAACCTTAGAGGTTATTTTGATTTAAGCGTAATACACAGTTATGTTACAAGTGGAAAAATAGATTGTAATCAATTTGATATAGTTTGCGAAATTATAAATTTAACTAAAAACTACCCCAATCATAAATCTATTTTTATTTCAGGAGGGATCTATTTAGATTCAGGGGCAAATCAGGTACAGGAAATAGCATATACCTTAAGCTCTTTGGTATATTTAATAGATAAATACTCTAAAAGAGGAATTGAAGTCCAAACCATTTTTGACAATTTACATTTTGAATTTGCGGTTGGGTCTGAATACTTTATTGAAATAGGGAAGTTTAGAGCTTTCAATAATTTACTTCACGGAATAGCTGATAAATATGGTGTAAGAGAATTTACCAACAGTTTAAGTGCAAAAACTTCAATTTGGAGCAAGTCAGTTACCGATGTAAATACTAATATGCTTAGAGCTACAACAGAAGTTATGTCAGCAATTTTAGGAAATGTTGATGGATTGGAAGTTGATGCATTTGATAAACAGTATAATGATATAAACGATTTTTCAAGTAGAATAGCTGGAAATATTGCCACTATATTAATGAAAGAATCATATTTTGATAAAGTGACAAATCCTGTTGACGGATCCTATTACATCGAAGAGATAAGCTCTAAAATTGCAGAAAAAGCTCTTGAACTTTTTAAAATAATAGAAAATAATGGAGGTTTTTTTCAAAGCTTTGAAAGTGAGCGAATACAAAAACAAATTGCTGAAATCAGATTCGAGAAAATTAAAATGTTGAGTAAGCGCAAACTAACTATTGTAGGTGTAAACAAATTTCCTAATTTAACAGAAGCTGTTAATCCCGATATTCTTTCTGAAATGAGAATGGGTACTAAGTCTATAAATAAAATTTTAAAACCTCGTCGGGCTGCTCTGGAGATTGAAGCTATTAGAAGAAATACCGAGGAATTAGTAGCTAAAACCAAACATAGGCCTGTAGTTGAATTAACCAGCTATGGAAATTTGGCTATGAGTAAAGCAAGAGCTGCTTTTGCACATGACTTTATGGGAGTAAGCGGATTCATAATTCTTGATGAACAAAGTCATTGCTGTGCAAAAAAAGCAGTCGAAGAAAGTTCTAAATCAGAGTCCGATATAGTAATTATTTGTAGTTCTGACAATGATTACGCTGAAACAGCTATTGATTTTGTAAAACTATTTAGAACCATGAATAATGATAAAGTCCTTTTATTAGCCGGAAATCCTTCCGATATTGCAGATAAATTACTTAATGAAGGTTTGGACGGCTTTATTAATATAAAGTCAGATGTAATTGATACTATTTCGAGTATTCAGAATAAAATTCAGAAACAAGTAGCAAGTATGTAATAGTTTATGCATCGAATGTTAGTTATGAGGTAAAATGTTATACTAAAATTTATAGCAGACCGAGTACAAATAAACATCGAAGCAATAACCAAATAATAAAAAAGAGATGAGACCTGATTTTTCAGATTTAAAAATAGATACAACGGCAAACCCAAAAATTGCTACTTCGGAGAATCAAGAAATTTGGAGTACTCCTGAAGGAATACCTGTAAAGAAACACTTTACAAAAGATGACATCAAAGACGCCGAGCATTTGGACTTTGCTGCGGGATTACCTCCATTTCTACGTGGACCATACAGTACGATGTACGTTACACGTCCTTGGACTATCCGCCAATATGCAGGATTTTCTACGGCAGAAGAGTCAAACGCTTTTTACAGAAGGAATCTGGCTGCAGGTCAGAAAGGACTTTCTGTAGCTTTTGATCTGGCTACACACCGTGGATATGATTCTGACCATCCACGCGTTACCGGTGATGTTGGTAAGGCGGGTGTAGCAATAGACTCGGTACTTGATATGGAAGTTCTGTTCGATCAGATTCCATTGGATAAAATGTCGGTTTCAATGACTATGAATGGTGCTGTACTTCCAATCATGGCATTTTATATTGCAGCCGCAAAAAAACAAGGGGTTCCTCTTGACAAATTAAGTGGAACTATTCAAAATGATATCTTAAAGGAGTTTATGGTTAGGAATACATACATCTACCCTCCTGCTCCATCGATGAAAATTATAGGTGATATTTTTGAATACACCACCAAAAACATGCCTAAGTTTAACTCTATCTCAATTAGCGGATATCATATGCAGGAAGCGGGTGCCACTGCAGATATAGAATTGGCATACACTTTAGCCGATGGATTGGAATACATTAGAACAGGGTTAAAATCAGGATTGAAAATAGACGCCTTTGCTCCGCGACTTTCGTTTTTCTGGGCTGTTGGGATGAATCACTTTATGGAAATTGCCAAAATGCGTGCTGCACGTATGCTTTGGGCTAAAATCATTAAACAGTTCAATCCGCAAAATCCTAAATCAATGGCATTGCGTACCCACAGCCAAACATCAGGTTGGAGTTTAAGTGAGCAGGATCCTTATAACAATGTTGCACGCACATGCATAGAAGCAATGGCAGCCGGGCTTGGTGGGACACAATCCTTACATACTAATGCTTTAGATGAAGCAATCGCTCTACCTACTGACTTCTCTGCCAGAATAGCCAGAAATACACAAATATATATTCAGGAGGAAACTCAAATAACAAAAGCTGTTGATCCCTGGGCAGGTTCTTATTATGTAGAATATCTGACTAAGGAAATAGCGGAAAAAGCCTGGAAACTAATAGAAGAAATTGAAGAACTTGGAGGTATGGCTAAGGCCATTGAAACCGGTATTCCAAAAATGCGAATTGAAGAAGCTTCGGCACGTAAACAGGCACGATTAGATTCAGGTCAGGATATTTTGGTCGGAGTTAACAAGTATCAAACTAAAGAAAAGTCAGATATAGAAATACTTGAGGTAGATAATACTGCCGTTAGAAACTCTCAAATAGAACGATTAAATAAACTAAAATCAGAAAGAAATCAGAATATAGTTCAATCTAAACTGGATGCTCTGGAGAGGTGCGCCGAAAATGGAGAAGGTAATTTGTTGGACTTGGCAGTAGATGCTGCTGAAAATTTTGCTACTTTAGGTGAGATTTCCGACGCATTAGAAAAACATTTCGGTCGTCATAAAGCCGATACAAAACTTATAAGTGGAGTGTACAGTAAGGAAGTAAATAACGATAAAACTTTTTTGAAAGCTCAGAAACTGGCAGATAAATTTGCCGAGATCGAAGGTCGCCGCCCCCGTGTAATGATTGCTAAAATGGGACAGGACGGACACGACAGAGGTGCTAAAGTTGTGGCTTCGAGCCTTGCAGATATAGGCTTTGATGTAGATCTGGGTCCATTGTTTCAAACCCCTGAGGAGGTGGCAAAACAGGCTGTAGAAAATGATGTTCATTTTGTAGGTGCATCTAGTTTGGCTGCAGGACACAAAACATTGATTCCACAACTAATAGATGAATTATCTAAACTTGGCAGACCTGACATATTGGTATTTGCAGGTGGAGTAATTCCTGAGCAGGATTATAAATATTTATTCGATAAAAAAGTAGCTGCCGTATTTGGTCCGGGAACGGTTATTTCTGAATCTGCCATTACTATAATGGAGAAGTATTTGGAACAGTAATCTAAATCTCGTAAAGTCGCAGAGACGCAAAGAAATTTAGAAATCTCTGCTTCTCTGCGCTTAGCGAGAGTTTTTAAATTTATTTTGAATTATTTTATTGCTAAATAGTCTCCAAACTTCTCAACCACATAATCAATATCCTTATCTCCTCTTCCTGATAAATTAACTAAAATAGTTTCAGTTTTTGGCATATCTTTAGCTATTTTCATCGCGTAAGCAACAGCATGAGAACTTTCCAATGCCGGAATTATTCCTTCTTCTCTCGACAACTCCATAAAGGCATCTATTGCTTCCTTATCGTTAATGGTGTCATAATTTACTCTTTCGATATCTTTCAGGAAACTGTGCTGAGGGCCTACTCCTGGATAATCCAAACCGCTAGCCACAGTATTTACAGGTGCAGGTTCCCCTTTTTCATCCTGTAATAAATAGCACTTGAAGCCATGTATTACACCCGGTTTACCCATAGTCAGTGTTGCGGCATGATCTCCGGGTTTAAAACTTGTTCCGGCAGGTTCTACACCGTATATATTAACATCTTCATCATTTAAAAAAGCATTAAATAATCCCATCGCATTAGATCCTCCCCCAACGCAGGCAATAAGATTATCCGGTTGAGCACCTGTTAACTCCTCAAACTGCTCTTTAGCTTCTCTACCTACTACCGATTGAAAATCACGAACCATTTTAGGGAATGGATCAGGTCCTACAACAGAACCGATGGCATAAAACTGACTCTCGGTATCTTCCAGATAAGCGCCAAAGGCCGAATCTACCGCTTCTTTCAGTGTTTTCAATCCATGTGTTGCAGGAATTACTTTTGCCCCCAGAATTTTCATTCTGGTAACATTAGGCGCCTCTTTGTAAATATCTACTTCACCCATATAAATATCACACTCCAAACCTAATAAAGATGCCGCTGTAGCCAGTGCAACACCGTGCTGTCCGGCACCGGTTTCGGCAATAAGCTTTTTCTTACCCATTTTTTTTGCCAAAAGAGCTTCCCCAAGACAATGATTTATTTTATGTGCCCCGGTGTGATTCAAATCCTCCCTCTTCAGGTAAATTTGAGCACCTCCAATCTTTTCAGATAAATTCTTAGCGTGGAATATTGGTGATGGCCTGCCTGTATAATGCTTTTGTAAGTAATAAAGTTCTTCGATAAACTCCGGATCATTCTTTATCTGTTCATAGACTTCTCCAATCTCCTTCATTACCGGATCAAGCATGGGAGGTACAAACCTTCCTCCATATTCGCCAAAGAATCCATTTTCATCCGGCATTTTACTTTCATCGAGCAGATCTTGTTTGGCTTGGCTTTCGGTCTTCATAGTTCTAAATACTATTTTTAATTATTAAACTTTCACATTAAAAGACAATAATAGGATTAAAATTGCAATTAGCAACATATTTAAACAAAACAATTAGCTATTTACAAATATTACCGTTTTTTCATTTACCTGACGGGCTTAAATAACAGAATAAAGCTTTTGTTTAAAATATTATATGGTAAAAAACTATTCATTATCTTTAACTTATAAAATTAATTTCATGAGTTATAGTACTTCTACACTGGCAGTTAAAGATGATTTGAACATCTATATCCACAAATGGTTACCGGAAAACTTAGCACCTGACAAACTAATGTTAATAGTCCACGGTTCCGTTGAACATGCCAAACGATATGATGCTTTTGCAAAGCGACTGAATCAACTCGGATATGTAGTTATTGCACCTGATCATCGCGGACACGGATTAACGGCAAAAGAAAGTGGGATATTTTCGCATTTTGGCGATGATGACGGTTTTTTAAGAGCTGTACGCGATTTAGAAGAAATACTAAATAATATAAAAATAAAGTATCCTGATATCCCCCGCGTTGTTTTTGGCCATAGTCTTGGTTCGTTTATGACCCGTAAATTAATATCCCTAAGAGGAGATGAATTTAAAGCTGCAATAATTTCCGGTACAAGCTGGGGAAATGATTTAGAAATTAAAGGCGGTATATTTATGTCTAAAGTATGGGCTTTATTTTCTGATAAAAACAAACCCAACCAGGTATACAATGATTTTTACTGGGGAGTATTAAACTCAAAAATAAAAGACAGGAAAGGTACTGTTGATTTTATCAGCAGAGATGAAAAGGAAGTTGAAAAATACGAGCAGGATCCTTTAACGGGTAATACTATTACAATTGAATTTGGTACACAAATGGCTAAAGCTCTCGAGATAGTTCGTGGAGATGAAGTTTTTGAGAATACTCCAAAAAAACTTAAACTATATCTGGCTTCAGGAATGGCAGATCCCCTTGCTAACAAAGGAAAAGATATTAAAAAGATTGCCGATAAATATATTCTTGCCGGTGTTGAAGATGTTACTCTGAAGCTTTACCCCGATGCACGTCATGAAATTTTAAATGAAATCAATAAAGAAGAAGTTACAAACGATATACTTGAATGGTTAAATGAAAAAGTTTAATTACTGAAAATGAAGAATATATATCTGATACTATTATTAATTCTTCCCTTTATTTCTTTTTGTCAAAGTAAAGAGAAAAAGAAGGATGTAAATTATGCCTTTATACCAATTGTTATGTACAACAGCTCATTTGGAACTCAAGTTGGAGCTATGGGAACAGCGTTCTTTAAAATGAATAATAGAGATTCAATCTCTCCGGCTTCTAAAGTAGGATTCTTTGGATCTTATTTTTCAAATACTACTTTTTTTGGGGGCTTATTTTCTAAAATGTATTTTAAAGAAGATAACTACCGAACTAAAGCAAGCATCGGGTATGGAGACATTAAATTTCAAAAATTCTTTAATTTCCCGGAAGAAATCCCGGCACAGGGAGAAATCCCAACTGACGAAGAAGGTCAGTTTGTTGATTACAACACTAAAATGGCCTTTATATATATTGAAGGCACAAAGCAGATTTACAATAACTTTTATCTGGGTGCAAGATTCACTTATTCGCAAGTTAGCACTACCTTTTCCGACGAATCTATCCCGGATGAAGATAACAAACTATTTGGTTTTGGTGTAGCTACTGAATATGATGACAGAAATAGTGTTTTTTATCCGCAAAAAGGTCAAAATGCAAAGGTTAACACTTTTACATTCCTTGAGGCATTTGGTTCTACCTCTCAGTATAATCAGGTAAAAATTGAATATAACAAGTATTTTTCTTTAAACGATAACTCAGTAATACTAGCGAGGCTATATAGTGCTATTTCATTTGGAGACAGCATACCTACTGCCGGGGAAAACAAAGTTGGAAGGGATGATTTAAGAGGATATACCGATGGCAAATACCGGGGGAAACAGGTTTATGCTTTACAAACAGAATTAAGATGGAATTTTTATAAAAAATGGGGACTTGTTGCTTTTGGTGGTGCAGCAATATCAACCAACGACTGGAACGGAAACAATTACAGTGGCATACTGCCTGCAATTGGAACAGGAATCAGATTTAAAGCCATACCATCACGAAATATCAACATAGGTATTGATGTAGCCAAAGGAAAAGGTGATTGGGGAGTCTATTTTAGAATTGGAGAAGCATTTACACGTTGAATATTATTGACATGAAATTATACAGATGAAAGAAGAAAAGTATATACTATCCATAGATCAGGGTACAACAAGTTCAAGAGCTGTTTTGTTTGATAAAGAACAGAATATAGTTTGTATCGAACAGAAAGAAATAAAACAATACTACCCTTTCAAAGGTTGGGTAGAGCAAAGTCCTGAAGAAATTTGGCAAACTTCTTACGAGTCGGCACTAAAGATTTTGGAAAAAAGAAAACTGACATCAAATGAAATTGCTGCAATAGGTATTACCAATCAACGGGAAACAACAATTGTTTGGGATAAAAAAACAGGAAAACCATTACATAGAGCTATTGTTTGGCAAGATACCAGAACAGCTAAATATTGTGAAGATATAAAACATAGCAGTTATTTTAATATTATTAAAAGAAAAACCGGATTGCTTGTAGATTCTTATTTCTCGGCAACTAAAATAAAATGGATACTCGATAAATACGACAAGGACAGAGAACGTTCGAAAAAAGGAGAGCTCCTATTCGGGACTATTGACACCTGGCTCTTGTGGAAATTAACTAATGGAGAGTTGCATTATACAGATTACAGTAATGCCTCGCGAACAATGTTATTCGATATCAACAAAAAAGATTGGAGTAATGAACTCCTGGATTTTTTCAATATTCCCAAAGAGATCCTCCCGAAAATAAAGGATACAAGCGAAGTTTACGGATATACCGGCAAAAATACTTTTGAGCACAGGATCCCTGTTTCTTCATTAGTAGGAGACCAACAGGCTGCTTTATTTGGTCATCAATGCGTAAATGAAGGAATGGTTAAGAATACTTATGGCACCGGATGTTTTATGTTGATGAATACCGGCAGAAAGGTTGTAAAATCAAATCACGGACTACTTTCAACTATCGCCTGGCATTTTAATGGTCAAACTACATATGCACTGGAAGGAAGTGTTTTCGTTGCAGGAGCTGTTATTCAGTGGCTGAGAGACCAAATGGGGTTAATAAATCACTCATCAGAAAGCGAAATTTTAGCCACAAAGGTTGATGATAACAATGGAGTGTATTTTGTACCTGCTTTCACAGGTTTAGGTGCTCCGCACTGGGACGGTTCAACACAAGGTGCAATTATCGGATTAACAAGAGATTCAAATAAATATCATATTGTAAGAGCTGCACTGGAATCTATGGCTTATCAAACTAAAGACGTACTTTACTCAATGGTCACTGACAGTAATATTGACCTTAATAAAATATATGTTGATGGTGGTGCTGTGGATAATAATTTTCTTATGCAGTTTCAATCAGATATATTAAATGCTGATATTATTCGCACCGAAAAAAAGGAGTCTACGGCTCTTGGATCTGCATTATTAGCAGGTTTAGCAGTGGGGTACTATAGTAAACATGATATTTCGGACAATAAAAGCATAAATAAAATCTTCAAACCTGAAATCGACAATAAACTAAGAACCAAATTTTATACCGGTTGGTTACAGGCTGTAGACCGTGTTAAGAATATATAATAATAAAACAGATGTTAGACAACTTTAAAATGACCATTTCAGCCTTACGAATATGGCACTTCCTTCATTAGGAACATCTTCATGTATTTCTTCCATTGAAAAATATTGACCAATAGCGGCCAGTTCCATAGTATCAGACATCGAGTAAGTCAGCATTGGACCTACATATAAAAAACTGCCTTCAGGTCCGTACATGCCCGACAATGAAGCGTAAACTAAGGGAGAAATACTATATCCGGCACTTGTAAAGAATGCATATTTGGTTATAAATAGACTTTTAGGACTTAAATCCATAAATAAAACGCCTCCTAAGCCGGAACCCATATCATCTGCACCAAAGCCGTTATAGAGCATTTCTAACTGTAGGTTTAGCGAGTTACTAAAAGTATAATCGTAATGTATTGCTGCAGTTAAATTACCAGTACTATCAGCAAAGTTTTCTATGGGATGGTAGTAAGTTAATTCACCGTTAAAACCACCGCCGGCAATACTTCCCGACCACCCTGCTCCTATTACATAATCGGTCTCTGTAAAAACACCTCCCAAAAACTGTAAATCATAACCTCCTGTGTTAAATCTGTACAATAAAGCAGATGTTATTTTATTATCACTGTTTATTGACGTTGACGATTCTATTTTTCCTGATTCGCCAATATAATATTGCAGTCTTACTGCATCACTTCCGGGTTTTTCTTCATAGTCAAAGTCAAAATAAGAATATGTATTGAACAAGTCATTGGGATTCCATACATACGACTGTCCCCAGTTTATTCTTTGCCGACCAACTGTTATCTGAAGATTACCAACAGTATAATCAAACATCAACCTGTCAATCTGAGATATTCCCAACCATGAATTTTTATCAACCCAAAGCCAGTTCAAATTCATATAACCCTGGTCGCGTGAGATGTAATTGCTATAGTCCGGAATTTGAGATACATTATTACCAGCCACTATTCTGTTCCTCAGACCTGCTGTAAGGGTGAAGTTATCGTTTAAATACCAGTTAAAATCAAGTCTGTTGTATATTGTGTTTTCAATCATCATTGGCTCATCATCACCGGTTGACTGCATTGCCGACATTCCTTTCACATAACCTTTCAGCATGTAATTATCCTGTGCATAAGCAACTGAATACAGTAATGATAACATCAGAAATAATAAAATTTTAAAGATGTTGTGCATATAACTTATTATTGATTTTTTAGAAATCTATGATTTATCAACTATAATCTTTTTCCTAACCTCGTCCGAAACAACCTTACCATCATCAATAGTAATCACTCTGTGAGCTTTATCTACAACCCTTTGATCGTGAGTGGAGAAAATAAAAGTTATATGTTCTTCCTCATTAAGACGTTCCATTATTTCTAATAACTGTGTAGTAGATTTAGAGTCAAGGTTTGCTGTTGGCTCATCAGCAAGAATAAATGTTGGTTTAGAAGCCAGTGCTCTTGCTACAGCTACCCGTTGTTGTTGTCCTCCCGATAGCTGATTTGGACGACTATTCAACCTATCGCCCAGTCCAACTGATTCTAGTAGAGAAATTGTCCTGTTATCCATCTTATTTTTATCCCAATTTTGTAACTGCATTATAAACTCTACGTTTTCTTTTGCTGTAAGTACTGGAATTAAATTATAGGACTGAAAAACAAATCCAATATTTCTCAATCTAAAATCTATCAACTTACTGGAAGATAAAGTTGACATATCAGTTCCCCTAATTTCAACTATTCCTGATGTTGGGTGTTCTAACCCTCCCACCATATTCAATAAAGTTGTCTTCCCTGATCCTGAAGGGCCAACTATAGCAGTAAATTCACCCTCTTTAAATTCCAGATTAATTCCGTTTACCGCATGTACCGGCACCTCCGTATCATGATAAGTTTTTGTAAGATTACTTATTTTTATAATACTCATCTTTCTTTAGTTTATTCGGTTATATGTTTAATTAATAGGTTATTCCGACTGAAGCGATAACGCAATGGAGGAATCTTTTGATAGTTGGCAGTACATATCTCGAAATATCTCCACTTAGTTTTATTCGACTTCAAGGACACTGATAAAACTTCGGTCGTATGTTACTCCGTTCTTAAAGCCTCTACAGGGTTTAACTTCAACGCTTTTATTGCGGGATAAATTGATGCCAGTATCCCAGTTACAACAACTAATACTGTTATTTGCAGATACCTGAATATTTCCAGCTCCGGATAACTAATTGCACTGTAACCTACAGATTCCAGCCCATCAGCCCATGCTGAAAAATCAAGTCCCGCAGTTCCGTAATAATTTATTACCAGCATAGAGATAAACTCTCCTATCACTGCCCCAACAAGTGACAAAAAAACAGTTTCCAACATTATCATATAAAAAATTCTTGCTTTACTCATTCCGATAGCCATCAACATTCCGAGTTCTTTTGTCCTTTCCAGTATCACCATAAGCATGGTATTAACTATTCCAAAACCTAAGGCAGCGAGTATAATTATCATAAAAATACCCATATAAACATCCATATATTCTGAAATAAATTTTAAATAAGGCTGTATATCAGACCAGTCTTCACAAAGAACATCGGGGTATTTTGATTGAAGTTGTTCTGAAACTATTGATGCATTTGCCGAATTATCCAATAAAATATCTATTTCGTGAGATTGATTTTCGGGGAGTTCAAGAACCCTTCTTAAATCCTTATCTTTTACAAATACATGCATTTTATCCCATGGTCTGTTATCTGTCTTATATATTCCTATAACCTTAAAAGCTGCACCAGTAATTTCTCCCTTATAATCCTGAAATGTCAATACTATTTTAGATTTAAGCTTTACTTTAAGTTCTTTTGCTAAAGCCTTTGATATCACTATAGAGTTCCGTTTTTCAGTCTCAAAAAAATCTCCGTTTACCGAGTCTATCTTTTCGTACAGTTTGAAAACATTTTTCTCTGTTTCAGGATTAATTCCAACAATAGTAACTCCACTGTTTTTATTTGCTGTAGCTGCCATTGCCTGGGTTTTAATCCTTGATGTTACAGCCTTCACTCCTTTTATTTTTGATATTTCATCAAGTTTTTCATTACTTAAATTGATAGTTTTTTTTACATCAAAATTATCGGCAAACTCAGGATGGTGAAACTGAATATGTGCAGTTTCAATTGAAAAAGCATCTTTAACTCTCCGCTTAGCCAAGCCATTCATCCAGGCAGATGTAAAAAGTCCTCCAATCAATCCGGATGCTATAGCCAGAAGTACCACTGAGCTTCGCAGCTTACTTCTCCATATATTTCGCCATGCTATTTTTATCAACATCATAATTTAAGATCTTAAACCGTTAATTACATTTAATGTCATAATTTTTATTGTAGGATATAACATCGCAATCATACTAATTATCGCAATTACTATAGCTTGATTTACAAATATTTGAGGATCCATACTCATAGGTGCAACCGGCTCAAAATTAAAATCTTTCATCGCTTCTAATGACTCTCCTGTAAGTTGTATAGGGTTATAATAATAATAAATCATCAGCGGAAGACTAATTACAATACCCGATACAACCGCAATAGCTGTGATAAATAACAATTCAATTATCACAACAAGTGCTAGTTTACTTTTCTGCATTCCAATAGATATCATTACCGAGAATTCCCTGATTCGCTCTGTGGTCATCATAAGTACTGTTCCGAATATTCCAAAGGCGACTATTAAGTACAGAATTGCAATCATAATAACACCTCCGGCATTATCGCTTTCTATCATCTGCATTAGTTCCTTATTCATTTCAACCCATCCCATTACTTCATATTTTTCTTTATCAAGCTCTGAGTTTATTTTTTTCAGTACTGCTTTTACATCATCGAGTTCATGCAAATCAAATACTAAAGCAGTGAGTTTCCCTTCACTTGAGAAAAATGATTTTGCCTCTTTTATTGGCATATAAACAGTACCGCGATTCATATCAGGTGTAGGTAGTTTCAGTATACCTTTAATATGATACAATCCTGCTGCCGTCGCCCCATGATACCCGGATGAAAACAAAACCAGAGTATCGTTAACCTTTACATTTAAAAATTTTGCCAGATCCTGTGCTACAAGTATTGATTTATCGTTATAATTAATAAACTCTCCCTCTTCAAGATATGACCTAATCTTAGTCATCTTATCTTCTTTTTCAGGCGATACCCCCATTATAGCAACACCTTTTGTCGCCTCGCCCGAAGAGGCTAAAGCAAAAGACTCTAAGCGTGGAATCACTACACTAACCCGTGAATCATCCTCTAAACTGCTTATAGCTGCTTCATCAATAGAAAAAATATTATTTATATTCTTATCTTCCCAATAGCCTTTTTTATGTATTTGAATGTAGCCTGAATAAGCCTCAACTGCATTCTCTTTCATTTTGTCATAAGAGCCTACCTGAAAACCTCTCATTACTATTGAAAAAAATAAAGCAAAAGTGATCGATGCAACTGTTATCAAGGTCCTCCGCTTGTTTCTCCAAATATTTCGCCAGGCTATTTTTAATATTGTGATCATATATTTTCCGTTTTATAACGTCATTTCAACCGACAGTAAGTAGTGGTGAGATCTCTATATTTCAATAGATGTCTCAACATTCTATCGCAACGCTTTACATTACGCATTTTTCACCTAACTTTCTTCATCTTTTGTTGAGAGAAAAATGACTCATCCAGTTTTACATCGAATTCCATACTCTGAATATATACAACTGTTTTTTTACCCTCTTCGTCTGCAGGTACTATTTCTACACGGGTTGGAATAAATCTTCCTCCAACAGTTTTAAAGTCGTATGCAAAATCACTTTTTACCAACTCATCATCTTCGTCGTAATATTCCGACTTAATCTGGATATACTTATCTTTAAGTATCCACTTATAAACTTTTCCCCAAATTACAGCTGCATCCTCTTTAGGAGTCATTTCTATTTTCCATGTTTCATAGCCATCAATTACTTCCTCTGAAACTATTTTGTGCTCGTAATCCTTTACAATAGAGCTTTCCTTTAAAATATCATCATTTGTATAATCGGATCCCATCCAGCCTTGCGACATCATCGAAGCAGGAATTTTTATCATTCTACCAATCGCCGGCATCCAGTTCCACATTTCTGTTTCTCGTTTCATGAAGACCTGACCCTTATCTTTCGCCGGAGCTGTAATATACGTCATAGAATAATCAACCCCTCTACCCCAGCTTTTCATGCTTACAGAGCGCTTCCATGTTGGGCGAATTATCTCCATTTTCATAACAGAAGTATTACTTTCTCCTCTCATTAACTCATCAGCCTTTTTTATTATGTCTTCGGCAGTTTGAGCATTTACTGTACTTGCTGAAATAAATAACAGAATGAGCGTTGTAACTTTTTTGAGTGTTTTCATATTTTCCTGTACGTTATTTATATTTCTCAATTAATTCTTTCAAAACTTCATCTATCGGATAACTTTCTCCCATTACTATGTATCCCAGCATAATACCGTCAAAAGTACTCCCCAAAAGCATAGCCTTTGTTTCGGCATTTTTATACCCCTTATTTTTATAGTATTGGGAGTATAGACCTACAAACTCTGCCACAACAGGTGTAAATATTTCTGAAAACAAATGCTGCACACCCGGCTGGGCTACTAAATTGTAGTACAATTTCCAAAAATCAATATTTGCAGCAACCTGATTGAAATTACTTAATATTAATTTTTCAAATTCTTTTTCATCTTTTGGAGCACGTGGAGATTCACCGTAAATTCTTGCAAACTCAATTATCCCATTCATTAAAACTTGTTTCAACAATTCTTCTTTGCTTTCAAAATAGTTGTAGAGGTTACCTTTCGATACACCTGCATCTCTTGCTATACTTTGCATCGATGTTGTAACATATCCTTCACTTGCAAAAAGCTTCAACGCACTGTCGATTATTAATAGTCCGCGTTGTTCTTTAATTTCCTGTAACTGTTTACTCGTTCGTGGTGACATATCTATACGGTTTATGACTGACCAGTCGGTCAAATTTATAAAATAATTTAATTAGTACGATATTTTTTTTGAGAATAAAGCTAATTTCAAAATATACAGCTAAATTTGTTATAGATTCAACCCTGTATAATTTATACAATCAAAGTGGAAACACTGAAATAACTGATTTATGAAAAACAAAATACTTGAAGCTGTATTTGTAATTACCGCTATTGTATTGGTGTTATATTTCCTTTACGAAATAAGACAAATATTGATTTATCTTATAATATCCGGAATAATTGCTATTGTTGGAAGACCGGTTGCTGACTTTATCAGTAAGGTAAAAATAGGAAAGTATCAAATACCTGTTGTTTTAAGTGCCGTAATAACTATAATAACCTTTTTAAGTATTATACTACTACTCGGAGCGGCTTTAGTTCCGCTTATAAACGAACAGGCTCACAGTTTATCTCTGCTAAATTTAGAAGAAGTAGAAAAAAACATTTCTGTAGGCAGGGAATATATCAGTAACTGGCTGACAAGTTTGGGAATAGACAATATGGAGGTGTTTGGAAATAAACAGATTGAAGATATTATTGATTTTTCCTTTATCCCAAACTTTCTTAATTCCATTGTTGAGACAATGGGTGGTTTATCGGTAGGCTTGCTAATAATTTCATTTATAACATTCTTTTTGCTAAAAGATAAAGAATTAATGAAGAAATCTGTTTTAGCATTAGTTCCGGATTCTAAAACAGGACAGGCTTCCAAACTTATGTCAACTGTAAAATTATCTCTTTCAAGGTACTTGTTTGGTTTGATTATTCAGGTTAGTATCATGTTTACTTTATACACTTTGATGCTATATATCGCCGGTATTAATAACTTTCTAATTATTGCTGTTTTAGGAGCTCTATTAAATCTAATTCCTTACGTGGGACCTCTCATAGCATTTGTGTTAATGATATTACTCTCTATTACCGGAAACATTACGGAAGAATTCAACGAGGTTATACTACCAATGATTACTAAAATTACTATTGGTTACGTTATAATTCAGTTAATTGATAATTTTGTTAATCAGCCGGTAATATTCTCAAAAACTGCTCATGCACACCCTCTGGAAATATTCCTTGTTATTTTAATAGCCGGAGACCTGGGTGGAATTATCGGCATGATCGTGGCTGTACCCAGTTATACTCTATTACGAATTATACTAAAAGAGTTTTTCTCGGAGTTTAAAATAGTAAAGTCCTTAACAAAAAACTTGTAGTAGTTTGTTAACGATGAATTTTATAAAAGTTAAGAAAACGATACATGTTTTTTGAAAAGTTCGGAAATAGTGATGTTAAAAAATTCATCAACGACAACCTCAATTCTGATATTGCGAGGTTAATATTAAAAGGCTCTCCTTTTAAAAATATCACTATTCAGGAATTAGTTAAACAAATAGAAGCTAAAAAAAAGTCAAAACTTAAACTTCCAAACTGGTTTAACAATGACGAAATTATATATCCTGAAAAATTATCAATTGAGCAGACTTCTTCTGAGATAACGGCCGAATTTAAGGCTTCATTATTCTCAGGGACAAATGCCATTGATTTAACCGGAGGTTTTGGTGTAGATACTTACTATTTTTCGGAAAACTTTAAAAATTTCACACATTGTGAATATAATACTCAACTATCGGAAATAGTAAAACACAATTTTTCTGTTTTTAACAAAAAGAATGTTGAATTTGTTTCGGGGGATGGAATTGAATATTTAAAATCGACAAATACTAAATACGACTTAATTTATCTCGATCCTGCCAGAAGATCAGAAATTAAAGGGAAAGTTTTTTTACTTGCCGACACTCAACCAAATCCTGTAGACAATTTGGAATTGTTTTTCTCCAAATCCGATCGTATTCTTATAAAAGTATCTCCCCTGCTCGATTTAAAAAACACTGTAAACGAATTAAAAAATGTAAAGAACATCTATGTTGTCAGTTTAAATAACGAAGTAAAAGAATTATTATTTCACCTCGAAAAAAACTACGATTCGCAAATAACAGTACAAAGTGTAGACCTGTTTTCATCAAAAAAAACAAACATCCATAAATTTTCATTGGATGATCCTAATTTTAAATCAAATTATTCAAAACCTGAAAAATACTTATTTGAGCCTTCTGCTTCGATAATGAAAACCGGGGCATTTAATCAGATATCAAATAAGTTTGATTTATTAAAAATTGCACAGCATTCACATCTTTATACGTCAGATACGTTAATTGATGATTTCCCGGGACGCGCATTTGAAATAATTGCAACATCGAAAGCAAATAAAAAAGAAATAAGTTCAATTCTGAAAAACGGGAAAGCAAATATTTCAGTTAGAAATTACCCACTAGGAGTAGCAGAGATTAGAAAAAAATTTAAACTGAAGGACGGAGGTGATGATTATCTGTTTTTCACTACCGATTCTAAAAAACATTCACTGGTAATTTACTGCAGAAAAATCTTACATACAAATTAAAGATTAGAAACATTATTATTATTTTTGACCAATATTATTTAGTTAAAATTAGAAAACACCGAATTACAATCAATGACTACTAATAATAAACCAACCCCTCAGGTAACGATTTTAGATATTGAGCCGGAAGGAATAGAAATACCACTGTTTGAGGCCGGTGTATCAGCAGGGTTCCCCATGGCGGTACATTCTTTTACCGACAGTTCCATAAATCTATCAGACGAGCTAATTAGGAATAAGAAAACAACTTTTGCTGTAAGAGTAAATGGTCAATCAATGATTGATGCAGGAATCGAAGATCAGGACTTATTGATTGTTGATAAAGCTCTGGAGCCTCAGGACAAACAGATTATTCTGGCAGTAATTAACGGGGAATTCACAGTTAAGAGATTAATCAGAGACAAAAATGATTTATATCTTCAGGCAGAAAACACTAGCTATGCTCCTATTAAAATAAACGAAAATATGGATTTCAGAATTTGGGGTGTTGTACTTGGAGTTATAAAAAAGATGGTTTAACAAAGAAACTCATAAGTATATAGTTTTAAATTATATAAAAAACAAAAAGCACCTCTGGTTTGAGGTGCTTTTTATTTTTATATAAAATAACTGTTACTCTTCAAGAGCTTTTAACTCATCTGAAATTCTTTTATAATCATCATTTCTGTCAAGAGCATAATAAATATTTTTCATTGTTTGCAACAAACCAATATTTGTTTTATCATACTCGTAAGCCCCTTCAAGGTAACCAATAGCTTCTTTATAAATATCCTGCTTTTCTGCTTTTAAACTTTTAAGTTTTGCTTGATTTGCTCTATTAAGCTTTATAGGTAAAGCAGAAATTTCTTCATTAATCTCTTTTTCTCTACCAAGGATTGCGGCTGCCTGGTTAATATAGGCATCAGTATAATCAGGCTTAAGCTCTATTGCCTTATCATAAGCAGCTTTTGCTTCAGCTTCCATTCCTAAATCATTACTAACAACACCTATATTATAATATAGAACCTCATTAGTTGGATCTTGAGCAATTGCTTCCTGCATTGCATTAATAAATCCTTGCTGATCTCCTTCTTTAAGATATGTGTTTCCTAAAGTCAATAGCAAATCATAATCACCAGGATACTTTGCTTTACCTTCTTTTAAAACTTCTAATGCCTGGTGGTAATATTTTTGTTTTTCTAGAGAATCTTCCTTTGCAAGATTATCTCCCATGTTAAGGTAGATACTACCAACACTTCTGTAAATTGAAGGCTGATTGTTTTTTGTTGTATAAACTGTATCGTTTTCAACTACACCAAATTTCATTTGCATATCAAGATCCTCTTGAGATGCGAATGTTTGCTTCTCTCCTGTTTCTTTGTTTGAAGCTTCATATACAGTTGTAATACCTGTATAGTCCATTTCCAACAATTTCTCATAAATAGTAAGAGCTCCCGGGTAATTATTTGCAGAAACAGCTACGGCTGCAGCGTTATAAAGCAAAGTTGTATCTGCCGGAGTAGGAAATAGCGGATTTTTGTACACCTGATATGCATTAACAAAGTCTTTTGATGCTTTGTCGAAATCCTGAGCATTATATGCTTCAATTGCACCCTGATGGAAATCTAATGCCAGTTTCTGTACTATTGGCTGAACCTCAGCTGAGTGATATTGTTTACGGTCTTTAACTTTTGGTTTTTTATAATTACCGGTTGCTACAGCCTTATCTAAATCTTCCTGAGTACGGAAATATTCATAATCTCCACTTTCATTATTTTTTGCAGAATAAGCTTTACCACTTTCTACTAAAGCCAAACCAGTATATGCAACAGCTGCGTTAACGAGTGATTCATCATCATTATTTTTCTCACCTATTGCTTTATAAATGCTTCCTTTCACGAAAAGATAATCAGAAACCATTTCCGGATCTAGAGTATAGTAATTATCCTCATTGATATTAACTTGATCAATTAGGCTTTTCGCCTCTGTAAGATTATCACTTTTAAGAGCTTTTTCTGCACTCTTAATTTGATCTTCTTGTGCAAATGCAGAAACACTTATTACAAATGCTGCTGCAATGCTAATGAACTTTTTCATCATCTGTTTATTAATTTTTTTCAGTATGTTGATTAATTAAACTCTAAATATCAATCATATATACAAAATTAAGTTAATTATATATATATAAATTGATATTTAGTAGTTTTTTTATTATTTACTCTTGGGTATCATCAATATTCGTGCCACTTTCTCCTTCAGTACTCTCATTACCTTCAATATTCTCATTACCTTCAGTATTTTCTTCACCTTCAAATTCTTCATCCATACCTTCGCCGAGTTCTACCTTGGCTACAGCGGCAATAGAATCATTCCCCTTAAGGTTTATAAGCTTAACTCCCTGAGCTGCACGCCCCATAACTCTTAATGTATCAACTCCCAATCTTATTATAACACCTGATTTATTGATGATCATCAAATCATCTTTATCTGTTACATTTTTAATTGCGATTAATTCACCGGTTTTATCCGTAATATTAATAGTTTTTACACCTTTACCTCCCCGGTTAGTAATACGGTAATCTTCCAAAGATGAACGCTTACCAAAACCTTTTTCTGAAACTACTAAGATACCGGAGGTAGGATCGTCAGTACAAACCATTCCTACAACTTCATCTAATTCATTAGCCAAAGTAATTCCTCTAACACCGGAAGCATTCCTTCCCATTGGTCTGGTTTTACTTTCATCGAATCTAATAGCTTTACCGGATTTGGCTCCAATAAGGATATCGCTGTTTCCGGTAGTTAGTTTAGCTTCGAATAAAGTATCATCTTCTCTAATAGTAATAGCATTAATACCGTTAGTTCTTGGACGGGAATACTGTTCAAGCGGAGTTTTCTTAACTACACCTTTTTTAGTCACCATCACTACGTTATGACTATTTACATATTCACTATCCTTAAGGTTTCCGGTTTGTATATATGCTTTTACCTTATCTTCAGTATTTATATTAATCAGATTCTGAATAGCTCTACCTTTTGATATTTTCGAACCTTCAGGGATTTCATAAACTCTCATCCAGAAACACTTACCGAGTTCGGTAAAGAACAACATATATTGGTGGTTGGTTGCTACAAACAAGTGTTCCAAGAAATCCTGATCTCTCGATGTAGCACCTTTGTGACCTACTCCTCCTCTGTGTTGTTTTCTGTATTCAGATAATGGTGTACGTTTTATGTATCCTGCATGCGAAATTGTTACAACAACTTCTTCATTGGGGATCATATCTTCTATTGAAACTTCTGCTTCTGAAAATTCAATATTAGAACGACGCTCATCGCCATATTTATCCCTTACTTCTTCGAGCTCTTCCGTAATGATCGTATAACGTCTTTCTTCACTTTCGAGAATTTCTTTCAAGTCAGTGATTAAAGCCATTAACTCATCGTACTCAGCTCTGATCTTATCTCTTTCAAGACCTGTAAGTTTTTGAAGACGCATATCCAGAATAGCTCTGGCTTGTAATTCAGAAAGATTAAATTCCGTCATCAATCCGTTACGGGCTTCTTCAGGAGTTTTACTTCCTCTAATCAATTTAATAACAGCATCAAGATTATCAAGAGCTATTAATAAACCTTCTAAAATATGAGCACGTTTTTCCGCTTGTTTAAGCTCAAACTGAGTTCGTCTGATAACTACGTCCATTCTGTGATTAACAAAATGAACAATCATATCTCTAAGATTAAGAGTTTCCGGACGTCCATTTACAAGTGCAATGTTGTTTACACTGAATGAAGTTTGAAGCTGAGTGTATTTATAAAGTTTATTTAATACAACTTTAGGTACAACATCTTTTTTAAGAATGTATACGATTCTCATGCCCTTACGGTCAGACTCATCTCTTATACTGGAAATACCTTCAATCTTCTTATCATTCACCAAATCAGCGGTTTTCTTAATCATTTCCGCTTTATTTACCTGATAAGGGATCTCCGATACTATTATACAGTCACGACCGTGTACTTCCTCAAACCTGGCTTTAGCACGCATAACAACACGCCCTCTACCGGTTCTAAATGCATCTTTTACTCCTTCATAGCCATAAATAGTCCCGCCGGTAGGAAAATCAGGAGCTTTTATGTACTCCATTAATCCATCTACTTCTATATCATTGTTTTTGATATATGCTATAACACCATTTACAACTTCAGTTAGGTTATGTGGAGGCATATTTGTAGCCATACCAACCGCAATACCCGAAGCACCGTTTACCAGTAAGTTTGGAATTCTTGTTGGTAGAACTACCGGTTCCTCAAGAGTATCATCAAAATTCAATGAGTGGTCTACAGTTTCTTTTTCAATATCACGAAGCATATCTTCAGATATTTTCTGCATACGCGCCTCAGTATAACGCATTGCTGCAGGACTATCTCCATCTACAGAACCAAAGTTACCTTGTCCGTCAACCATCATATAACGCATAGACCAGTCCTGAGCCATACGAACCATAGTATCGTAAACAGACGAATCACCATGTGGGTGATATTTACCTAAAACTTCCCCAACAATTCTTGCGGATTTCTTATGTGCTCGGTTAGAAACCACTCCTAATTCGTGCATTCCAAACAATACTCTACGGTGTACTGGCTTCAATCCATCCCTAACATCCGGTAAAGCACGAGAAACAATAACCGACATTGAGTAATCAATGTAAGCGGATTTCATCTGTTCCTCTATATTAATTGGAATTATTTTATCTCCATCTGCCATAAAATCAGAATTTTATATTTTAATGTTGTACTCTTCGCAAAACTTGACGAATATACAATAAAATCATAATAATAAAAGCCCTTATAAAGCTTTATAATTATTGATTTTTTAACAATATTTGTTTATAATTGAATTGATAATTTTTACTATCTTTAAAATAAGTATTGTATTATTATACTTAAATTAATTTATACCAATTTTTTATTAAAAAAGCCGCCTAAGTTTTTCTAATATTGCTGGTCGTTATTTACAAAAGGAGGAGTACGTATGGAAGATAAATTTTCACCAAAAGTAAAAGAGATAATATCTTTTAGCAAAGAAGAAGCAATCCGTCTTGGTCATGACTATATCGGAACCGAACATCTTATGCTTGGAGTTATAAAAGAAGGAGAAGGTAAAGCTATCGAAATGATCGAGAGCCTAAGTGTTGATATTTATAATTTAAAGCATTTATTTGAAACATTAACTCCAAAAACATCTGTTGTTAATGTAAATGAGAACCAATCCTTAAGGCTCACTGCATCAGCAGAAAAGGCATTAAAAACAACATATCTTGAAATAAAATTATTTAGAAGCCAGTCAATTAACACAGGGCATTTACTTTTAAGTATTTTAAGAAATGAGAACGATCCTACTACAAAGATTTTAAACAAGCATAATGTTGTTTATCAATCGATAAAAGAGGAGTTTAAACAACTTTTACTGGAAGATGAACCATTCGATTTTCCACAGGCAGAATCCTTCTCTGATGAAGGTTTTGACCCTACTGAAAATCCGTTTGGAAGAGGTTCGGAAAGTAGCGGTCCAAAACCCACGCAAAAAAAATCTAAAACTCCTGTTTTAGATAATTTTGGAAGAGACTTAACTCAATATGCTGAAGAGGGAAAGTTAGACCCTGTAGTAGGTAGAGAAAAAGAGATTGAAAGAGTTTCTCAAATATTAAGCAGAAGAAAGAAAAACAACCCTCTGTTGATTGGAGAGCCGGGAGTTGGTAAATCTGCAATTGCCGAAGGTTTAGCTCTTCGCATTATTAAGAAGAAAGTTTCGAGAGTTCTTTTCAATAAAAGAGTTGTAACTCTTGATCTTGCTAGTCTGGTAGCAGGTACGAAATACAGAGGTCAGTTCGAAGAGCGAATGAAAGCGGTAATGAATGAGCTCGAAAAAAACGATGAAATAATACTTTTTATAGATGAGCTTCACACTATCGTTGGTGCCGGAGGAGCTACGGGTTCTCTGGATGCTTCAAATATGTTTAAACCTGCTTTAGCAAGAGGTGAGCTGCAATGTATTGGAGCTACAACACTTGATGAATATCGTCAGCACATCGAAAAAGATGGTGCATTAGAGCGAAGATTTCAGAAAGTTATGATAGAACCAACCAACGAAGAGGAAACTATTGAGATTCTGAACAACATTAAAGAACGTTACGAAAGTCATCACAATGTAAATTATACGGATGAAGCTATTAAAGCTTGTGTTCAGTTAACAGACAGGTATATTTCCGACAGACACCTTCCTGATAAAGCTATTGATGCTTTAGATGAAGCCGGTTCGCGTGTTCATATCACAAATATCAGTGTTCCTCAGGAAATACTTGATATGGAGCAAAAACTTGAAAAAATTCGAGAGAAAAAATCAAGGGTTTTGAAAAGTCAGAAATATGAGGAGGCTGCCAAACTCAGAGATGAAGGAAAACAAATAGAACGTGAGCTTACATTGGCACAACAAAAATGGGAAGAAGATGTAAAAACCAAACGTGAAACTGTAAGTGAAGAGAATGTGGCTGAAGTGGTATCTATGATGACAGGAATTCCTGTTCAACGTGTAGCCCAGGCCGAAAGTAACAGGCTTGCCTCATTGGCCAAACTAATTCAGGGAACAGTAATAGGACAGGAAGAAGCTATTAATAAAGTTGTAAAAGCAATTCAAAGAAACAGAGCCGGATTAAAAGATCCGTCTAAGCCTATTGGAAGTTTCATTTTCTTAGGACAAACAGGGGTTGGAAAAACCCAGCTTGCCAAAGTATTGGCTAAAACTTTGTTCGATTCGGAAGAAGCTCTAATCAGAATTGATATGAGTGAGTATATGGAGAAATTTGCGGTATCGCGATTAGTAGGTGCTCCTCCGGGATATGTTGGTTATGAAGAAGGCGGACAACTTACTGAAAAAGTAAGACGTAAACCTTATTCTGTAATCCTTCTTGATGAAATTGAAAAAGCGCATCCTGATGTATTTAATCTAATGCTCCAGGCATTGGATGATGGTCAAATGACTGATAGTTTAGGCAGAAAAATAGATTTCAAAAACACTATCATAATTATGACATCAAACATTGGTACACGTCAGTTGAAAGATTTTGGTGCCGGTGTTGGATTTGGCACACAGGCAAGGAAACAAAGTTCAAATAACGATGCGAAAGGCGTAATTGAAAATGCTTTAAAAAAGACTTTTGCACCGGAATTTCTTAATAGAATTGATGATGTAGTATTATTTAACTCTCTTGAAAGAGAAGATATTAGAAAAATCATCGATATCGAACTGGATAAACTAATTTCCCGTATAGAAGCACTGGGATATTCATTTGTATTGAGCGATGAAGCTAAAGATTTTGTTGCTGATAAAGGTTACGACAGACAGTTTGGAGCAAGGCCATTACAAAGAGCTATTCAAAAATATATTGAGGATCCTTTAGCAGAAGAGATTATTAACTCTAATATTAAAGAAGGTGATTCTATTGTAATTGATTTTGATGAGAAAAATCAGGAGATTACAATAAAAAATCTTAAAAATGAGAAACAAAAATAGTTTTCATATAGAAATGAGTAAAATTAAAGACCACCTATTGGGTGGTCTTTAATTTTACGGGAGTCTGAAAATAAACTTTACAATACTTAAATCAGCTCATTAATGGCCTCCAGGCTGGCTTCTCTTCCCGCTTGTAAAGCATCAATGTTTTTTCTGATAATCATTTCACCTTTACTTGCGAATATTTGCCTTACACCTTCTTCCAAACTTTCAAAAGACATTTCTATAAAAGGTGATGCAGCACCAAGCATTACAATATTTGAAGCCAACTTAGAACCTATTTTGGCAGCTATCTTTTCGGAATCAATCATCACTATTTTTTTATAGCTTCTCAATTTTGCGTATATATCCTCTTCATCGGGATAATCTTCAATATTCTTGAATGGATTACTGCTCGTAACTATCCATCCATCTTTACTCAAAAATGGTATATAACGAAGAGCTTCCATTGGCTCAACCGACAATATCAAATCAACTTTACCTTTAGGAATCAGGTCTGAAGCTATTTTCTTATCGGAAATTCGTAAATTCGATTGTACTGCTCCTCCCCGTTGACTCATTCCATGTACTTCCGACTGTTTAATATCAAGGTTATTATTAAGGGCGGCCATTGAAATTGAACCTGCAATAGAAAGTATTCCCTGCCCCCCGACTCCTGCTAAAATTATATCTGTTTTCATTGTTAATGATTGAATGCTTTAATGGTTGAATGTGTTAATAATGTCTTATTTTAATAAAAGTTATTAGATCTGTTAGGATATATCTCTAAACTTTGAATCTTTCAACATTGTTCAGTACATCTCTTTTAACTTTAATCACTTCTAATTCAGTCCTAACTTCTTAATTTCTTCAGACAATTTTTTATTTTTTATCGTCCTTACACATTGTCGTCGAGGAATAACTACAGACACTCCGTTATAAGAAATCTCCTCCTTCATTATCCTTACCATCTCGTCGTGATTCTTTGCCAAAGGCTTGAAAATTCTAATATGCTCTTCATCTACACCTATACCTCTACATATATCCTCTATTTTTCCAAGGGCATTTGAATCCTGGCCACCGGTCATACCCGTAGTAAAGTTATCGGATATTACCACAGTTATATTAGAGCTGTCTTTTACTGCATCTAATAATCCTGTCATTCCCGAATGAGTAAAAGTTGAATCTCCAATTACTGCTACAGCAGGTGTTAAGCCCGCATCAGCAGCTCCTTTTGCCATAGTAATTGATGCACCCATATCTACACATGAACTTATGGCATTAAAAGGCTCATAAGCTCCTAAAGTGTAACATCCGATATCTGCAAACACTTTTCCTTTACCATATTCTTCCATAGCTACATTCAATGCGTTATATGCATCGATATGACCACATCCGACACACATTGCCGGTAACCTTTTTTCAACTACTCCGGGAACATCAATTTCCTCTGTTACAAAACCAAAAGCCTTTCCCACAATATTAGGATTAAGTTCTCCTGCTCTCGGTAATGTACCGTCCAGCCTACCATTTATATGTTCATTTCCCAAATAACCTTTCAACAACTCTTCTATCATTGGGTACCCGTCTTCGAGAACAATCACTTCGTCGCATTCCGACATAATATGTTCAACTTTCTTTCTCGGCATAGGATACTGTGTGATTTTCAGTAAAGGAAAATCTATGCCTTCCGGAAAGTTTTCCATTAAATAATTATATGTTATTCCGCAGGCTATAACTCCTTTTGACTTGTCTTTTCCTTCGAAATATTGATTGTATGGAGACTCCTCCGAGTGATCAATAAAATTATCAAATTTACCTAACAGCTCTTTATACTGCATTCTCGCTATAGACGGCAGTAATATAAATTGATTAGGGTCTTCCGGTAAAGTAACGTCATTCTGAACCCTTCTTTTCTCAATTGTTTCCACACCCGCCCTTGAATGAGCTAAACGCGTAGTAATTCTCAATAGAACAGGTACTTTTAGCTTTTCTGACAATTCGAAGCCATAAATAACCATTTCGTAAGCCTCTTGCTGATTTGATGGTTCAAGTATAGGTATCTGGGCAAACTTTCCATAAAATCGGCTGTCTTGTTCATTCTGAGAAGAATGCATCGACGGATCATCGGCAGAAACTACCACCAGTCCTCCATTTACACCTGTTATAGCACTATTAATAAAAGCATCGGCAGCAACATTTAAACCAACATGTTTCATAGCAACCATTGCACGTTTTCCTGCATATGACATTCCCAAGGCAGCCTCCATAGAAGTTTTTTCGTTCGACGACCATGTCATATGAATCTTCAAGCCTTTTGCTTCGTTTGAATGCTGTATATATTCCATTATTTCTGTTGAAGGAGTTCCGGGATAAGCATACATCCCTGATAAGCCGGCATCGATTGCTCCCTGAGCCAAAGCCTCATCTCCCATTAACAATTTCTTCATAAATAACCTGATTTAGTTCGCAACAGTTAGTTCTGGCAAAGCTATTACCCGTAATTAAATTAAACTGTAAGGATAATATCTCTCAAATATATAACGTTTATGAAAATGAAAACAAGTTTTGATCAAAAATTTTTCTATAAATACTTAAAATTTATCTAGCTTTTAATTCTTGGTCATTTTGATACTTATAAGTCAATAAATAGCAACAAAAAATCACCCTCTACAAATCTTAAAAAGATTGCAGAGGGTGATTTCAAAAAAATGGGTCACATCAAATTATAGCAAAAATTATTTATGCTAAAACAATGACAGTTCCAGTTACTAGAATACGTATTTATTTTCTTCGATTACTTTTCCTGCAATCTTTCTTCTCAACTCAATAACGTTAGGGAAATTAACATATTTTGTAAATCGCTTTAGTCCCATTAACATCATACGTTGTTCATCTCCTTCTGCTATAGAAATAACGGCTTCTCTACCTGCGGTAGATATTTTCTCTACGGCATTAAACAAGTTTAATCTTGCCATAGCAACCTGATACTCTGTAGCATTTTCTCCATTTTTTAATGCTAGTTTTTCAGCTCTTAACACAGCAGATTCTGCTACGTAAATTTCAATGATCATATCAGAAACATACATCAACAACTCTTGATGATCATTAAGATCCATACCGTATTTCTCAACTGCTTTACCGGCAATCATCAATGCAGCTTTCTTAAGTTTAGTTATAAGCTCTTTTTCTTCAGAGAATAAAACTGAATAATCCGGTGTGTCAAATGAAGGAATAGACATCAGTTCTGAAGCAACTTTCATTGCAGGTCCCATCAAATCAATATCGCCTTTCATTGCCTTTCTAAGAAGCATACCTACAACCAACATACGGTTAATTTCATTAGTACCCTCATAAATACGGGCAATACGGGCATCACGCCATGCAGCTTCAACCGGTGCATCAGAAGAGAATCCCATACCTCCATATATCTGTATTGCCTCATCTGACGACATTTGAACTGCCTCTGATGCGTAAACTTTCATAATAGATGCTTCTACGGCAAATTCCTCAACTCCTTTTAGTTTAGATTCCTGAGGTGACATTCCACCAGCTTCCAATTCAGCAATTTTATCTTCTATATCCTGTCCCGCTCTATAAGTACCTGCTTCAGATACCCATGCAGCAGTAGCCATATCGGCTATTTTATTTTTAATTGCACCAAAGCTTGAAATTGGCACTTTAAACTGGAATCTCTCATTGGCATATGTTACTCCGTGATTTACCAGTCTTTTTTGAGAATCTAAACAAGCAGCAGCAAGTTTAATACGTCCTACATTTAACGAGTTCATAGCAATTTTAAAACCATTCCCTCTCACAGAAAGCATTGCTGATGCAGGAACTTCCGTTTCATCAAAATAAACCTGACGTGTAGATGAAGACTTAATACCTAATTTATGTTCTTCTTCTCCAAACGTTATTCCATTCGGATTATCTTTATCGTAATCAACTATAAATCCGGTAATGTTTTTATCGTTTTCGATACGGGCAAATACAATAAACATCTGAGCAAAACCTGCGTTTGAAATCCACATTTTACCACCGGTAATTTTATAGGTATCCGTTTCAGGATTATAAACAGCTTTTGTTTTTCCCGAATTTGCATCCGATCCTGCTCCCGGTTCAGTTAAAGCATAGGCTCCAATCCATTCACCTGACCCTAATTTTGGAAGATAATACATTCTTTGCTCCTCTGTTCCATAAAGTAATATTGGAAGAGTACCAATTCCTGTATGAGCTCCATAAGCTGTTGAAAAAGATCCCGTTGTTCCGGAAAGCTTATCCGTTACCAGCATAGCAGTATTGAATCCCATATTAAGACCTTCATATTTTTCGGGAGTAGTAATCCCTAGAAAACCCATTTCTCCGGCCTTTTTCATAAGCTCCTCTACTAAGGCATAATCCTTTTGCTCAAAACGTTCTCTTTTGGGAACTATTTCCTTATCTACAAATTCTGTAGCAGCCGAAGCCATCATTTGCTGTTCTTCTGAAAATTCTTCAGCAATAAATATCTGCTCTGCTTTGGCGTCCTTTACAAGGAATTCGCCACCTTTCATTTTATATATTTCCTTTGTTTCCATTTAATTTACTTTTAAGTTCTTTAGAGAGAGAAAGAAAGAAGAGTGTAATTGTTATTGGTTAACATATTTTCAGAATTTTACATTTCTGATGATAATACTTTCTCTTCTTTCTAATTCTCCGCTAATGGTACTAATAATAACTAATAACAATATTTATAACATTTCAAAAATTCCTGCAGCTCCCTGTCCGGTTCCTACACACATGGTTACCATACCGTATTTAGCATCACGGCGTTTTAACTCATTAAATAACTGAACCGACAATTTAGCTCCGGTACAACCAAGCGGGTGCCCCATAGCAATTGCTCCACCATTTACATTCACTATATCCGGATTAAGATCTAACTCTCTTACTACGGCTATAGATTGTGAAGCAAAAGCCTCATTAAGCTCTATAAGTTCTATATCATTTTGTTTCATTCCGGCCAGTTTCAATGCTTTAGGAATTGCAGCAGTGGGACCAATACCCATTAAACTCGGTTCTACCCCTGCAGCGGCATAATTCACTAACCTTGCGATTGGCTCGAGATTGAGTTCTTTCATAACTTTTTCCGAAACAACTAAAACAAAAGCAGCCCCATCACTCATTTGAGAAGAATTACCAGCTGTTACTGATCCTCCGGCTGCAAATACAGGTCTAAGTTTATTTAATACAGCAGTATTTGTTCCTGCACGCGGCCCCTGGTCGGTATCAACTACATATTGAGATGTTACCTTTTTGCCATCATCATCCAAATAAACATGATCTACGTTTATGGGTACTATCTCATCTTTGAACTTTCCATCTTTAATCGCTGCCAGGGCTTTCATGTGAGAATTAAATGCAAATTCATCCTGATCCTCCCTGCTAACATTATATTTATTTGCAACAGCTTCTGCCGTAATTCCCATTCCCCAATAATAACTTGGATTTTTCTTCGCCAAATTATACTCAGGAACCGGTTTGTATCCACCCATTGGGATATATGACATGCTTTCGCTACCTCCGGCAATAATAATATCTGCCATTCCGGCCTTTATTTTTGCCGATGCCATGGCTATGGTTTCTATACCTGATGCACAATATCTGTTTACCGTTACACCGGGAACATCAATAGTATCTAGCCCCATCAACGATATTAAACGCCCCATATTTAATCCTTGTTCGGCTTCAGGCATTGCGTTACCTACAATTACGTCATCAATTCGATTAACGTCTAAATCCGGAACTGTATCCATCATGTGTTTAATGGTTTCGGCAGCCAACTCGTCCGGTCTTTTGAAACGGAATACTCCCTTTGGAGCTTTACCTACCGCAGTTCTATATGCTTTAACAATATATGCTTCTGTCATGATCTTAGTTTCTTAGAGGTTTACCTTTTTGTAACATGTGTTGAATACGCTCAAGAGTTTTCTTCTCTGTTGTTAACGACAAGAAAGCTTCTCTTTCCAAATCAAGTAGATATTGTTCCGAAACAAGAGTTTTTTCAGATAAATCTCCTCCTGCCATTACATAGGCAAGTTTATCTGCCATTTTTCTGTCGTGTTCCGAAATATATTTTGAAGCCTGCATTCCATCAGTTCCCACATAGAACATACCTAATGCCTGTCGTCCAAGAACTTTAATATCTTTACGTTTGGCAGGTTGAGTATACCCGTCTTCTGCCATTAAAATTGCATGACGTTTGGCTGTAGCAATTTGACGATCTTTATTTAATACAATATGATCTCTACCCTGTTTTAGGAACCCTAAATCAAAAGCTTCATGACCCGAAGTAGCAACCTTTGCCATTCCAATTGCAAGGAAGGCTTCCTGAAGAACATTTACTTCAACATCTCCCGGTTTGAAAGTATCGGCAGCTCTCAATGCTAATTCTTTAGTTCCCCCTCCGCCGGGAATAAGTCCTACACCAAACTCTACAAGACCAATGTAAGTTTCTGCAGCAGCAATAACCTTATCTGCGTGAAGAGTAAGTTCGGCTCCACCTCCAAATGTCATTCCGTGAGGTGCAGCGATAACAGGAATTGATGAATATCTAACACGCATCATTGTATCCTGGAATTGACGGATAGCCATGTTAAGCTCATCATACTCCTGTTCAATGGCCATCATGAAAATCATAGCAAGATTTGCTCCTACCGAGAAATTTTCACCCTGATTACCAATTACAAGTCCACGGAAATCTTTTTCGGCTAACTCTATACCTTTTTGAATTCCCTGAAGTACCTCTCCTCCTATTGAATTCATTTTCGATGTGAATTCAACGTTTAATATTCCATCTCCTAAATCGTGAATAACTGACCCTGAATTCTCCCAGACAGTAGATGTAGGTCTGGTGTGATCCAAAATAATGTAGTTTTCTAACCCGGGAATAATTTTATTTTCTTTGGCAGGAATGTCATAGTAAGATGCTGTTCCTTTATCAATAGTATAGAACGACTTCTGACCGGAAGCTACCATATCGTAAACCCACTGAGCAGGTTTCTTTCCTTCTGCTTCCATCATGGCAATCCCCTTCTCTACTCCTATAGCATCCCAAACCTGAAATGGTCCGTGTTGCCATCCGAATCCGGCTTTCATACCATCATCTATTTTGTACAACTCATCTGAAATTTCAGGAATACGGTTAGAAACGTATTGGAATAATCCGGAGAATGTTTTTCTATAAAATTCGCCTGCCTTATCCTTTCCTTTTACCAGTACTTTGAAACGATCAATAACTTTATCTATAGTCTTTGTCATTTCCAAAGTAGCGAACTTAGGACGAATTTTTGATCGATATTCAAGAGTATTAAGGTCTAAAGAAAGTATTTCTTTCTTACCACTCTCATTTTTAACTTTTTTATAAAATCCCTGATTGGTTTTTGATCCCAACCAGTTATTATCCATCATTGCTTGGATATATTCCGGAATTGCAAACAAATCGTGTGCTTCATCATCAGGAACCCCATTGTAGAGACCATTTGCAACATGAACAAGAGTATCGAGCCCTACTACATCAACCGTACGGAAAGTAGCAGATTTTGCACGTCCAATAACCGGACCTGTTAATTTATCTACTTCCTCAATTGTCATCCCCATTTCATTAACTACATGGAACAATTCCATGATGCTATAAATTCCGACACGGTTTGCTATAAATGCAGGGGTATCTTTAGCTAAAACTGATGTTTTCCCAAGATACTGATCACCATAATTCATCAGGAATTCAGTGATTTCAGGATCAGTTTCCGGAGTTGGGATTACTTCAAAGAGTTTTAGATAACGCGGTGGATTAAAAAAGTGAGTTCCAACGAAGTGTTTTCTGAAGTCTTCATCTCTACCCTCTATCATTTTGTGAATAGGAATACCTGATGTATTTGAGGTAATTAAAGTTCCGGGTGTTCGATATTTAACAACATTGTCTAAAACAATCTTTTTAATATCCAGCCTTTCTACTACAACTTCCATTACCCAATCAGCATCCTTGATTTTTGGCATATCATCATCAAAATTACCTGTTTCAATTAACGAGGCAAATTCCTTTTTGTAGATAGGCGAAGGTTTAGCTTTAAGTGTAGCTGTTAGCGCAGCATTAACAATTCGGTTTCTCACAACCTTGTCCTCAAGGGAGAGTCCTTTGGCTTTTTCTTTGTCATCAAGCTCACGAGGTACGATGTCGAGAAGCAAAACTTCCACACCGATATTGGCAAAATGACACGCAATACGCGATCCCATGATTCCGGAACCAAGTATTGCTACTTTTTTAATTGCACGATTCATCTGTTTATAATTTGATTTTAATGGTTAGACGAAACTCCTTAATTAAAGTAATTCTCTAATACTATCCTGTATACAGATAATTGAGAAAAAAATTTAATCATATTAGTTTCATCCATTAGTAATTATTACATTAAACGTACATGGACATTCTGAAAATAAATATGTTGGTTAGTGAATGTCGCTAGTGTTTATATATATTGAGTAAAACTGAAAACAATTTTACTCCTCAGTTTGAAAAATTTTCTTTTCATTAATCAGCTCAGTAATTGTCTCCATTACCTCATAAAAGTGTTTTATTTTTTGAGGAGATAAGCTATTGCGAACCGTATCGTTGAACTTTAAAACCCTTTCCTTTGATATCTCTCTCTTAGCTCTCCCTTCATTGGTCAGACATATTAATACACCTCTCCCGTCTTTTGGATTTGGTTTCCTGATAATCAATCCTTTTTCTTCCATTGATTTCAATGTTCGGGATAAACTTGTTGCTTCTACTCCCATTCGGGGTCCCAGAGACGTTGATGGTGATCCTTCTTCCGGATCTATCGACAGCAGAGTAAAACCTGTAGCCATTGAAGCTCCATACTCCACTGCCTGTTCATTATACATCTTTGAAACAGCCTGCCAGGTTGACCGAAGCATATAATCTATTGTAAGTGTTTTTTCTTCCATTTCGTTTTTTAATTCCCACCTATTCCAATAAGTAATCATGGTACAATAATTATTATATATACAATGAAACAAACTTATTATAGAGATTTTCTTAATCTGTGTCCCAAATATATGAATTTATATTATGCATGCATAGTATTTTTTAAACATTTTGCATATTCCGATGATAATTACCTTTAAAATGTAATTATAGGCTCTGAAATGCAGTATCTTACGACGTAACAATAAACATATATAGATTATATATAAATTATATTATTCCCACAACAGCAAAGCGACAGACCAAATACTGTAGCTATTTTCTTACTTTTAGATGACAAAATAGTTTAGATTACTGATGTACTGGGAATTAATTAAAGCCTGGCAGATTTTTTTAATGATGAATAACAGTTTATTTTGCATTACATAATATAACTAATTATAATCAACATGACAAAAACATTACTTAGAGCTTCATTCTTAAGTATTATCTTTGTGTTTTCGGCTATTGCTTCGTTTGCGCAGGTAACAACTTCAGGTATTGACGGTTTGGTAAAAGACCCAACTGGAGAAACACTTCCAGGGGCAAATGTAGTTGCAGTTCACACTCCTTCAGGGACTCAGTACGGTGCTACTACAAACATCGACGGACGATTTACAATTCCCAGTGTTAGGGTTGGCGGACCGTATACTATTACTGTATCATTTATCGGATACAATAATTTTGAAGTTAAAGATGTAAATCTTCAACTTGGTGA
>JBDLJM010000016.1 GCA_039714315.1 Bacteroidota bacterium
AATACATTTGTCGAAATCAAACAGATGTATATCTATTCTCGTAGACCCTCCGTCGATATTTTTTTTAAAAATATTTATGATGTTGCACATTCGTATCGTATTCATCACACTATATAAAAAAATAGGAGTACATAAAATCTAACAAAACAAAAGACTATTTATGAAAAGAACATTACAACTGATTGCATTTTTGATGTTTTCCATGACAGCAGTTTCATGGGCTCAGAATGTAACAGGTACAGTAAGCGATGCTTCTGATGGAACAACTTTGCCGGGGGTAAATGTTGTTGCAAAGGGAACCTCTGTAGGTGTAACTACAGATTTCGACGGGAATTATGAAATTGAAATGCCGGAAGGTGCTACAATTTTGGAATTCTCATTTATGGGTTATGTAACACAGGCTGTTGATATTTCGGGTAAGACGAATGTTGATGTTGCATTACAGGTAGATGCTAAATCTCTTGATGAGGTTGTTGTGACTGCTTTGGGGATTGAGAAAAAGGCAAAAGGACTTACGTATTCTACTCAACAGGTAAATGGCGACGAGCTAACAAGGACTAAAGATGCAAACATGATGAATACCTTGGCAGGAAAAACTGCAGGGGTTCAGATTACAAGATCATCTTCCGGTGTTGGCGGTTCAACAAAAGTTACTATTAGAGGTAACAAGTCTGCGACCGGAACAAACCAACCTTTATATGTTATAGATGGTATACCGATGATAAACAATTCTGCTGATCAGCCTTCTACTACTTTTGGAGGATCAAACGATGCAGGAGGAAGGGATGCAGGTGATGGTATCTCGAACCTTAATCCTGATGATATTAAAAGCATGAGTGTTTTGAAAGGGCCTGCAGCTGCGGCACTTTATGGATCACAGGCAGCAAATGGAGTTATCGTTATCACTACAAAAAAAGGAGTAAGCGGTAGAACTGATGTAAACTTTTCATCAAACCTTACTTTTGATAATGTAATAACTGTACCTGAATTTCAAAACTCATACGAAGGTGCTTTAGGAGGAAGCAGTTGGGGAGCAAAAACAAATAATTCCGGTTATAATCCGGAAGATTTTTTCCAAACTGGTGTTACTGCCATAAACTCTTTGTCAGTTTCGAAAGGTGGAGAAAAAACACAAACTTACTTCTCTTATGCTAATACAAGTAACAAGGGAGTAGTTGAAAATAGCGGATTAAACAAGCATAATTTTAACATTAGAGCAACAACTAAGTTGTCAGATAAGTTAACAATCGATGGAAATATTAATGCTCTTTCCCAGAAAATGGAAAACCGTCCTGTAGCAGGAGGAATGTACTTTAACCCTCTAACAGGTCTGTATAAATTTGCAAGAGGGAATGATATTTCTGATTACAGAAATAATTATGCTGTTTATAGTACAGATAGAAATATGCCTGTTCAGAACTGGCATTCAGGCTTAGGAGATATGGATCAAAATCCATGGTGGTTAACAAATAAATATTTTTCTACAGATAAGAGAACACGTTTTATAACAAACCTTACTCTGAAGTATGAATTTAACGAGTTTTTAAATATTCAGGCACGTGGAAATATGGATTTTATTTCCGACAGATATGAAAATGGTGCCTGGGCAACTACAGCTCCAGCATTAGCGGGTGAAAATGGAAGATATATACATTTTACCGATCGTCAAACATTACTATATTCTGATGTTTTATTAAACTTTAACAAGACATGGGGCGACGTTGGAGTTGTTGCTTCTGTTGGAACAAGTATCAATGATTATCAGCAGGACGCATTGCGTCAGGATTCACATCCAACTGGTTTGAACATGGCAAATGTGTTTAACATGGCGAATATAACTAACCCTTATGTTGAGGAGACAAAACTTCATACTCAGGAACAATCAGTTTTTGCAACAGCTCAGGTATCTTATAAAGATTATTTGTTCTTTGATGTTACTGCACGTAACGACTGGTCTTCATCTTTGGCATATACAAACAGTATGGAAAGTGGTTTCTTTTACCCATCTGTTGGTTTAACGGCCGTTGTGAGTGATATGATCAAAATGCCGGAATCTGTTTCAATGGTAAAACTTAGAGGAGCATTAAGTTCAGTAGGTAATGATATTCCACCATACGTAAGTAGAAAACAACGAGATATTATCAACGGGAATTTAAATAACGTTCTATACCAGCCATTCGAAGATCTTAAACCTGAAATTACAAATTCACTGGAATTTGGAGGGGAATTTGGCATGTTTGACAACAGAATTAGTTTAGATCTTACATGGTATAAAACAAATACTATTAATCAGTTCTTCCAATTACCGGCGCCTGCAGGATCGGGTTATTCATTCTATTTTGTAAATGCCGGAAATATAGAGAACAAGGGGATAGAAGTTATACTTGGAATCACACCGGTAGCTTCTGAAGATTTTTATTGGAATACTACTTTCAACTATTCTTCAAACAAAAACACAGTACTTGAACTTCATGAAGACCTTCCGGCATTTTCTTTTGGAAACCCGGGAAGTAACTCATATTGGATGCAGATGGAAGAGGGAGGATCGTATGGCGATATTTACGGTATTAAGTTTCAAAGAGACGATGCCGGAAAAATTATGTTCGACAATGAAACCGGTTTACCTTTAAAAGGAACTGATTTCGAATATATCGGGAATCCAAATCCTAAATTTAATATTGGATGGAGTAATTCATTTAACTTCAGAAACTTTAATCTCAACTTCTTAATTGATGCAAGAATAGGAGGAGATGTAATCTCAATAACACAGGCTGAAATAGACTTATATGGAACCTCAAAGGCTTCAGCCGATGCCAGAGATAAAGGTTATGTAATGTTGGAAGGAACAAAAGTAACGGATGTTCAGGGATTCTATGAAACAGTTGGTGGCCGTGCCGGTGTAACTGAGTATTATTCTTATTCGGGAACAAATATCAGACTTAGAGAATTGTCTTTTGGATATACGCTTCCTAAAGAAGTTAGCAAAAAAACAGGGTTTATGAAGGGAGCAAGTTTTTCAATTGTTGCCAGAAACTTATTCTTCCTATACAATGAAGCACCATTCGATCCTGATGCAAGTTACTCAACAGGTAATGGTTTACAAGGTGTTGATGTTTATGGGATGCCGAGTACAAGAAGCATAGGAGCTAATCTTAAAGTTAACTTCTAATTAGAAAAGTTTGATTAGCTAATCAATATAAAATTGAAACTAATGAAGAAAATATTAAAAAATAAATTGAGTATTCTTATTGTTGGCACAGCTACTTTAATGTCGTCGTGTACAAAGAATTTCGAAGAATACAATACAGATTATTCCGGAGTAACCGAAGAGCAGGCTCAATTCGATTACAATCATATTGGGGGATACTTTCCTCAAATGCAACAAATGATTTACAGTAATTATAACTGGGGCTGGGGTACCAACTGGCCTTTTCAAATAATGCAAAATTTAAATGCCGATATTTTTTCGGGATACATGATGACGCCAACTCCTTTTGCCGGGAATATTAATAATACAAACTATGCATTAGTCGATGGGTGGAATGCATCAGCCTGGGATTATACATATTGGTTTATGATGCCCGCATTAAAGTCTGTTGAAGATCTTACAGACAATGATAAGTATTTGCATTTTAATGCCGTGGCAAAAGTGCTAAAAGTTCTTGCTCTTTCAAGGGTTTCTGCTCAGTATGGTCCGGTTATTTATACTCATTATGGGGAAAGTGCTACCGGTGGTGAGTACGATTCAGAACCTGAATTATATAATGCCTTCTTTTCCGATTTAGATATGGCTGATGAAACGCTTAAAAGTTTTGTTGCCGCAAATCCTGATGCTAAACCATTTGCCAGATTTGATAATTTTTTTGGAGGAGATTATGATTTGTGGGCAAAATTTGCCAACTCATTACGATTACGTTTAGCAATGCGAATTTCTAAAGTCAGCCCGGCTCTTGCACAGGAACAAGCCGAGAAAGCGATTGCTAATGGAGTATTTACCGAAGGAGAGATTGCTCAGGTTATTGCTCCCGGTTATACTCATCCTTTAGCCGCAATTAGCGGGTCGTGGGGAGATATTGCAATGAGTGCTGAAATGGAATCAATTCTTACCGGATATAACGATCCTAGAATTTCCAAATTCTTTGCAAATGTTACTGATGAAACAATTACTAATGAATATAAAGGAATTCGTCAGGGTATTGAAATTGATGCTAAAGGAACTTATGGAGGACATTCTTTGGTGAACTTCTCACCTACCGAGCCGGTAGTACTTATGACATCGGCCGAGGTATTCTTTTTAAGAGCAGAAGGAGCTTTGAATGGTTGGAATATGGAAGGAACAGCATCCTCTTTATATGAATCAGGTGTTAATGAGTCATTTTCTCAATGGGGATTGGATGCATCAGATTATCTGGAAAGCGATCTAATGCCTGCAGAATATGTTGATGTGAAGAATTCAACAAATAGTGTTGCATCTGATTCTGAATATATGAATAAAGTTTCTCCGAAATGGGATGATGCGACTGATGATGATATTAAACTTCAGAAAATAATCACTCAAAAATGGATAGCAATGTTCCCCGAAGGAAATGAAGCATGGACTGAGTACCGAAGAACAGGTTATCCGGTTTTGTTCCCATTAGTCATTAATAATAGTCAGGGTGTGATTGATTCTGATAATGGAATTAAGAGATTGAATTTTTCTGTAACAGAGAAAACTAATAATCCTGATGGTTATAACGAAGCAGTTAATAAACTAGGAGGTCCCGACAATGGAGCAACAGCTCTATGGTGGGATGTTGACTAAAACCTTAGTAATTAAATAGTCTTTAATAATACAGTTAGTTATTATTAATAGGAAAAGGGCGTTTATCCAGCGCCCTTTTTAATAAAGTGTTGACTCTATTTACCCGACCGGAGCATTTCACGTTAAATATTTATATACCATTATGAGAAAACTAGTAATCGGCATATTGCTTTTTGCTGTTGCATTTGGCTATGCTCAAAATAAAGGGCGTAGTAGTGATCTGATGCCCTTACCTGCGGCAATTAGTTATGGAGATGGAGCTTATGTATTGAAAAAAGATTTTTCCATAAGTATCGAAGGATATAAATCAGACAGGCTGATAAAATATTCGAACAGAATCCTCAGACGCATTGACAATAAAACTGGTATTTTCTTTGATCAGGGAATTCTTAATAAAGAAAATGTTTCAGGAAATGGGGATGCAGTTGTAAAAGTAAAAAGAAAAGGAAAACTAGAAGTTGGAGAAGATGAATCTTACTCTCTTTCAATTACCGAAAAAGGAGTTGTAATAGATGCAGAAACAGATTTTGGGGCTCAATATGCCTTAGAAACATTATATCAGCTTGTAGATAGCAGGGAAGGGAAATATGTATTACCTCTTATATCGATAAATGATTCTCCCCGTTTTGCATGGAGAGGTATTATGTTTGATGTAGCCCGCCATTTTATGCCCATTGGCGATTTGAAGCGTAATATAGATTTGATGGCATCTGTGAAAATGAATGTTTTTCACTGGCACCTTTCCGATGATCAGGGTTTTAGGGTAGAACTTGATTCACATCCTATACATAAAAAAGGTTCGGATGGTAATTACTATACTAAAGCTCAAATCAGAGATATAGTAAAGTACGCCGGAGACAGAGGTATAAGAGTTATCCCCGAAATAGATGTTCCGGGGCACGGAACAGCAATATTAACTGTATTGCCACAAATTGCAAGTAAGGATACAAGCTATACTCTTGAAAGGAATGCGGGGATTTTTAAACCGGTATTGGATCCGACAAATCCTCTTACCTACGAGGTATTGGACGATGTAATACGAGAAATGACGGAGTTGTTTCCCGATAAGTATTTTCACATTGGCGGAGATGAAACGGAAGGTGAAGATTGGTTGTCAAATCCAAAAATAACCTCCTTTATGAAGGAGAAAAATATAGATAATCCTCATGGGTTACAGGCCTATTTTAATGTTAAACTTTATGATATTTTAAAGAAATACGGTAAGGAAATGATGGGATGGGAGGAAATACAATCAGAATATATCCCAAAAAGCGCACTTATACACTCATGGCGGGGAGTTAATGAAGGTATGAAGGCCGGAGAATCATTAGAGAAAGCTGTTAAAGGCGGTTATCGCGCAATTCTGTCAAATGGCTTTTATATTGATTTGATGCTGCCTGCAAAATCACATTATAACACGAAGTTTGTAGCTGATGATTCTGATCTGACCGATGAGCAGAAAAATATGATTCTCGGGGGAGAGGCCACTATGTGGAGCGAATTAATTACCCCCCTTACCCTTGATTCAAGAGTTTGGCCCAGAGCAGCTGCAATAGCCGAAAAATTTTGGTCGCCTAAGGAAAAAACAAAGGATACTGATGATATGTACCGCCGATTGGACATAGCATCAAACAGACTAGAGATGATAGGTTCTCAGCATATAAGAAATCAGGATGTTATAATTAGAAATATTTCAAACAATACAAATACAGAAGCAATAAAAGTACTTGTTGATGTTTGTGAACCACTGAAAATATATACAAGAAACCCCGGAGGAACAATGTATAAGTCATATTCTCCCTTTACAAAATTTGCTGATGCCTGTGTGGCCGACGCAAAAGGAGCCAGAGAATTTGATGAAGCTGTGAAGAGTTTTATTTCAGAAAAGAATGAAGAAAATATCAGGAAGCTAAAGGATATTTTTGCGATTTGGGAATCGAATCATTCTAAGGTTGAAAAGAGTTTATCAGCTTCTCCAATACTTAATGAAATAGAACAAAAATCCAGGAATCTGAGTAAACTCGGAAGAATTGGATTTAGACTAATCGAGGAAGATAAAATTCCGGTAAAAGATATTGATAATGCTCTGAAGCTGATAGATGAAATGAGCAGAGAAGAGGGAGGACGTACTGAGTTAGTTGTTACTAAGAGTATGAATCTTTTTATAAAATCATTTCTTCGATAAAATTATCTGTTTTGGTGATTGGAAAATAAACTTCCCCTCTAGTCAAAGCCATTAGTGTTTGATTAGAGGGGAAGTTTTATCATAAAGTATTTATTCATTTTTATCTAGCTAAAAAAATCAAAATATTTATCCAGAACAGTATCCAGCTCTTTATATATCATTTCAGGATCATCCTCTGTAACCATCCTCATCCGATGCTCTTTAATATTTGGAAGTCCCTTAAAGTAATTTGTGTAATGCCTTCTCATTTCCCTTACTCCAAGTAATTCTCCTTTCCATTCTATCTCCCACTGCAAATGATTTCTGGCAGCATCTACTCTCTCTTTCATAGTTGGCTGGGCATGGTGCTCCCCCGTTTCTATATAGTGCTTTACCTCTCTAAAAATCCATGGATTACCGATGGCTGCCCTTCCGATCATTACACCGTCTAGGTTGTGATCTTCGAAAAGCATTTTTGCCTTCTCAGGAGTATCAATATCACCGTTTATAATAATAGGTATTTCTATATTCTTATTTTGTTTAAGCTTAATAATAGGTTCCCAGTTAGCTTCTCCCTTATACATTTGGGTTCTTGTACGTCCGTGATAAGCCAGAGCTTTTACTCCGATCTCCTGCATCCTTTCTGCTACCTCTAAAGTGACATCATGGCCATGTTCCCATCCCAGACGGGTTTTAATAGTTACCGGTAAATCTGTGGCATCAACAACAGCTTTGGTCACTTCAACCATTTTGTTGATATCCTTCAGTATTGCTGATCCTGCACCTTTAGCCACAACTTTTTTAACAGGACAGCCCCAATTTATATCAATAACATCAGGTTTTGCCTGCTCAACTATTTTGGTTGTTTGTGCCATAACGTCAGGGTTGGCTCCAAAAATCTGAATAGCTACCGGACGCTCGTATTCAAATATATCAAGCTTTACCTTACTCTTTTCAGCATCACGTATCAATCCTTCAGACGATATAAACTCAGTGTAAAGCATATCAACCCCAAACTGTTTGCAAAGTCTTCTAAATGGAGGATCAGTAACATCTTCCATCGGGGCTAAAAAAAGGGGGTATTTACCCAGGTCTATATTTTCAATTTTCATTATTGCGCTATTTTCAGGCAAATTTACAAAAAGAAGCTAAGTACATCGAGTAATTATGTATCAAGTCTGTTTTCCGGGGAGGGCAACCAGTAAAAAGTAAAAAGTAAAAAGTAAAAAGTAAAAAGTAAAAAGTAAAAAGTAAAAAGTAAAACGGAGTGCCAGCGAGCTAAAGTTGTAAGTGATGTGTGATTAATTTAGCTTAGGTGAAAAAAGAAATAGGCTAAAATAAAAATGAGCTTCCGGTTACAGAAGCTCATTTTAGCGTAAAAAAAACTAGATCCCACTCTAGAATATATTAAAGTTAACTCCAATGGACGCAAAATTTGATCCGCTGACGGTTCTGTCCAAAGCGAGTTGTATGTCGTATTTTTCATTAATGTGATAGAGTGCAGCTAATTCAAGCCCCACACTTCCTGCAGCCGAAGGCAGGAAAAATCTGTATGCGAATCCTCCACCTAAATCAAAGTTACCAACATTAAAAAGAATAACCGATGCAATACTAAGGTGGTGTATGTCAGAATTTGTTATTACACCATCTATTGCAGTGAATTCGTGGTTGTACTCATATGAGTAACTTGCAGATGTTTTAATCATGAAACCTCCTTCATCGAAATACTCTGTCAAACCAAATTCAGCTTTAGGTCCAACATTCGAATAAGCTAATCCTCCATATAGTTTTGACTGACCATATGACACAGATGTGATGGCGATAAACGCAATTAGTATCAGAATTTTTTTCATATCAAGGATTGTTATTTAAGATTAAACAACATTAAATTAATGGTTAAGGTTAACGGCTAATTAGTGATCATACCAAAATTAATAATGTTATTATACCGGCGATAATTATAAAAGTTAAAGTCTTGTAAGAATATTCTTTTACGCTTTCCGTAGTCTTAACTTACGTACTTGTTAGTCTTTAATTATTGAAGTAAAATATATAGAATCTTAGGTTTAGAATAGGGTGTTTACTTTTAATATGCCTTATTTTACAGGGGGTATAAGATGTTTTTGTCCGAAATACCCAGTACTGGGTATATTATTATGCTTTCCTACAAAATTACTTTGGATAGATATATGTATATCAAACACTTATCTAATTATTTATATACCTCTATTTTCAGTGCATAATATTTTTCTTACACATGTTTTCCTGAACTTACTATTTGTAATATTTTATCTAAGTTTGTCTGAAATCTAAAACAATAATTTATTTGGTATAAATAGTAAACTGTCGTAAAAATGGAGTTGTTGAAAAAATTTGATGTCAGAGTATTCATAATATTATTTGTCCTTACAGTAGGAGTTGATTATTTTAAGGATACTAATTTTGGTAGAAATGATATTTTATCCGGTAGTGGAGCTGCCTTAATCGGTACTTTATTATGGGGAGCTTTTAAAGATAAACTGGGCTTTAAATAACATAAACAATGTTGAAAATTGATCAGTCCGGAAAAAGGTACCAATTTCTTGTCTTTATTGTCGTTACAATAATTAGTGCACAGCTATTTGGATTACTGGGTAAATTATTGTCCATTTTATTTCTTGACATAAATGTTTTTGATTCCTCATTTACTTTATCAATGTTGTCAATGGAGGACGAAATCCGTTTTTTAAGATTCAATCAGCCTTTTAGTACCATTGGGATTTTTCTTATTCCCCCTTTAATTTTTAGGTATTTATTGAATGACAGATTTGGTCTGACTTTTTCTAAATTTCGTATTTCAAACTCCACACTGTTGAGTACAGTTGTTTTAATTATAGTTGTTAGACCTATAGTTTCGTGGTTGGCAATACTCAATAGTACAATAGATTTGAGTTTTTTAGGCAAACTTGGCGAGTATGTGATTTCTACTTCTGATCTAATCGCTGAAAAAACTTTGCTCTTGGCCAGGGCAGACTCTATTGACAAGTTATTAATAAATATTTTCATCATTGCAATTTTACCGGCAATTGGCGAAGAGTTATTTTTTAGGGCAATTATTCAGCGGTTGTTGTACAAAGTAAGTGGGAGGTTTCATCTCTCAATTTGGGTGACAGCTATCGTGTTTGGAGTAATGCATTTTAATGTAAGAGGTGTTTTGCCAATAATATTTCTGGGTTTAATATTAGGATATATATATTTTTATACTGAGAATATTTGGTTGGCTATACTTGCACATTTTATTAATAATGCGAGTTTACTGTTAATATTTTTTAAGTTTCCGGTAGAGACCGAATCGGTCGTTTCTGATAATATATCCATACCGTCATTATTGTTTTCTGTTTTAATGTCATTCTCATTATTATTTTTTCTATACACGGTTTGGGAGAAACGCAAAAGTGCGAATTCTTTGAAGCAGTGATTCCCTTTTTGATTTGTGGGCTTTTATTAAAAATGGGGACCTGTTTGTATAATGTTATACAGGTCTGTAATCTGTGTTATTAATGTAAAGAGTTTGCATAAAATATAATCGGCTAATTATTAGTTTTGCACATACATTAATAATGAGTAATTTTGCAAATCAAATTTTAGGAATGAAGAGAATTAGGAATTTTTGCATAATTGCACATATCGACCATGGTAAAAGTACTTTGGCCGACAGAATGTTAGAATATACAAGTACTGTTACGGATCGTGAAAAGCAGGATCAATTGCTCGATAATATGGATCTCGAAAGGGAGAGGGGTATTACGATAAAGAGTCATGCTATTCAAATGGAGTACATGTATAAAGGAGAAGAATACGTTCTAAACCTAATTGATACTCCCGGGCATGTGGATTTTTCGTACGAAGTTTCGCGTTCTATAGCGGCTTGCGAGGGAGCTCTTCTTATTGTTGATGCCGCACAGAGTATTCAGGCACAGACAATTTCGAATTTGTATTTGGCTTTAGATAATGATCTTGAAATCATTCCGGTTCTTAATAAAGTAGATCTTCCCAGTGCTAATCCTGAAGAAGTTACAGATGATATCGTCAATCTAATTGACTGTGAACCCGAGGATGTTATACGCGCCAGTGCTAAAACAGGACTGGGTATTCAGGATATTCTTGATGCGATAATAGAAAGAGTGCCGGCTCCCGAAGGAGATCCGGATGCACCATTACAGGCTTTGGTTTTCGATTCTGTATTTAATCAGTTTAGAGGTATTGAAGCTTATTTCCGTGTTATTAACGGTTCGATAAAGAAAGGTCAGAAAGTGAAATTTCTGGCAACAGATAAAGAATATTTTGCCGATGAAATCGGTACTCTTAAACTTGAACAGGTTCCGAGAAAAACTATCGGTACAGGCGATGTTGGATATATTATCTCCGGTATAAAGGAAGCTCTCGATGTAAAGGTTGGTGATACCATTACCGATGCACTGAATCCTACAGAAGAAGCTATTGAAGGTTTTGAGGATGTGAAACCAATGGTTTTTGCCGGGATTTATCCTGTAGTTAACGATGATTTTGAAGAATTGAGAAATTCTTTGGAAAAGCTTCAGCTAAACGATGCATCACTTACATACGAAGCAGAGTCGTCAGCGGCTTTAGGTTTTGGCTTTCGTTGTGGCTTTCTTGGAATGCTCCACCTGGAAATCATTCAGGAGCGTCTGGAACGTGAGTTTGATATGACTGTTATAACTACTGTTCCTAATGTTGGTTATACAGCCTACCTTAATAAGGAGCCTGATACACCTATAAAAGTTAATAATCCTTCAGACTTGCCTGATTCTACTGTAATGAACAGGGTTGAGGAACCTTATATTACTGCCTCAATTATTACCAAAGCAGATTATGTAGGAGCCGTTATCGGACTTTGTATCGAGAAACGCGGTGAGATGAGAAATCAGGTTTATCTCACTCCTGACAGGGTTGAGTTAACATTCCACCTGCCTCTTGCAGAGATTGTATTTGATTTTTACGACAGGTTGAAGACTATTTCCCGTGGATATGCATCATTCGATTATTCGCCAATAGGCAAGAAAGAATCTCATTTGGTTAAAGTAGATATTTTGATTAACGGGGATAATGTTGATGCCTTATCAGCCCTGATACACAAAGACAATGCTTATAATATAGGGAAGAAGATGTGTGAGAAGCTGCGCAAGCTTATTCCCCGTCAACAATTCGATATTGCTATTCAGGCAGCTATTGGTGCCAAGATTATTTCGCGTGAAACCGTAAAAGCACTTCGAAAAGATGTAACAGCAAAATGTTATGGAGGTGATATCTCGCGTAAACGTAAGCTCCTGGAAAAACAAAAGAAAGGGAAGAAAAAGATGCGTCAGATCGGTAATGTAGAAGTGCCGCAATCAGCATTTATGGCAGTTCTTAAGTTAAACGAGTAGCATTTAAGATAATATTATATTCAGGTCTTGATTTTCTTATTGGAGAGTCAAGGCTTTTTTTTATCCATTTGGTCACCTTCCTCGAAGGCATCAGGCTTTTCAATAGAGTTTTTGCAGCATTGGCTACTCAAAATCTGCCGCTTCAATTGCGAAGTAATTATGAGTGCAAAATATAATTATTTGCGAATAATCCTTGGTTGAAGTATATACTTGCTACAGCAAAACAATATTAATATGAACGTTACTTTGTAGATGTATATTTTACTGAAATACAGAAAATTATAATGATATATTGAAGAGGTATAATTAATAATTTAGCATTTTTCTGTTTGTTCTTCTAGTACATCGATAAATAAAAACTCTGCTATAGCTGGTGTTTTCATGATATATACCCTGTAAAAAAAGCAATTTGTAAAAAAAAACCACAAAATTCTGTTAGATAATATTATTTACATACATTTGTAGCAAATAATATTATTTAATTTTAGAGTAAAATGATTAAAGGCACAGTAAAATTCTTCAACGAGTCTAAAGGTTTTGGATTCATTACAGAAGACGGTACAAGTAAAGAACATTTTGTACACATTTCAGGTTTAGTAGACGAAATCCGTGAAGGTGATGTTGTAGAATTTGATTTAAAAGAAGGTAAAAGAGGAATGAACGCAGTTAATGTTAAAGTAATTTAATATTTACACTCACTTTTTTTTACAAAGTAATAGCCTGTCATGAGTGATGGGCTTTTTTTTTGCCCAAAATTTAAAGTCTAAAGTCTAAAGTACACTTTGTACTTTAGACTTTAGACTTTGTACTTTATTACTCTATCGTAAATCCTTCAATACGTTAACTGCTTCTTCAACATAAGCATCTTTCTTAAGAAGTTTATGCCACGATTCTCTTTTCATTGCCAGTACAGTATCATTTTCAATTAGCTTAATTTCGTTTTGTGGTGATACAAAAGTAAGTCTGTTGTCGTATTTGTTAATAGGTTTAAATTTAGCAACTTCTTTCTCGAATTCATTATTCTCTTTTTTGAAGCTTTCTATATCTAAGGCTATTTTATCGTTCTCACGTCTGTTTTTTAACCACTTTGCATTCTCGTCAATCAGACTAAATTGTTCTGAATTAGCAACGCGTTTTGCACTTTTAGATTTAATAAAGTTAATATCGTGTTTTAAGGTCCACTTATCATATTTTAAAGGAGAAATAGTATCCCATGGCATTGGGTTTTCCTGTTCTTTTTCTCCAACGTTGAGATAAGTGTACCTGTCCGGTAGAGGAATATCCGATTTAACACCTTTTAATTGTGTGGCACCACCATCTATCCTGTAAAACTTCTGAATAGTTAGTTTTAACGATCCCAGTGGTTTTACCTCTAATCTTGGATTTATCAGTCTGTCCAAATCCCATATGTTTTGAACAGTTCCTTTACCATAGGTATGATCACTTCCAATAATAATTGCTCTTCCGTAATCTTTAAGAGCAGCTGCCAAAATCTCCGAAGCAGAGGCAGAATATTCGTTAACCATTACAACAAGAGGTCCGTCCCAAAGTATATCGGAACTTTCATCTTTAAGAATCTGAGGTTTTTTATCTCTCGATTTCACCTGTACAATCGGACCTTCTTTTATAAACAGACCGGACATCTTTACCGCAGTTTGCAGCGATCCTCCTCCGTTATTTCTTAAGTCTAAAATGATTCCTTCTACTCCTTCTTTTTTAAGATATTTAACTTCCTTTTCTACATCGTCACCCGCATTTCTCGCATTCTTGTCCATGAAGTTTATATAAAACTTCGGTAGATTAATAATGCCGAATTTCATTCCGTTTTTTTGGATTATAGCGCTTTTGGCAAAAGTTTCCTCAATTTCAACTACATCTCTTGTTATAAGTATTTCTTTCTTGCTTCCATCAAGTTTCTTAACAAATAAACGGACTTTAGTTCCCTTTTTACCTTTGATTAAATCTACAGCATCATCAAGACGCATTCCAACAATGTTTACAGGCTCACCCTTGTCTTGGGCAACTTTTAGTATCTTATCCTCTACTTCCAAATCTCCCTGTTTCCATGCGGGACTTCCGCTTATAACCTCTATAATTGTTACATACCCGTCTTTCGACTGTAGTCGGGCACCAATTCCTTCCAGCTGACCCGACATATCCTGATCAAACCTGTCTTTGTCGCGTGGAGCAAAATATGTTGTGTGAGGATCGAATTGCGAAGTAAGAATATTTAAATAAACCGAAAACCAATCGTCCCTATCCAGTTCCATTAATCTTTCGTTCCAACCATCAAAAGTTTTGAGGACTGACTCACGGGCTTCTTTTTCAATTTCATCATAGCTTTTAGCCTTGTAATCAGGATTATCTTTAAGTTCTTTTTCCTGAGATTCTTCAGCATCAGAAATTCTTACAAGAACATTATATTTAAGGTATAACCTCCATCTGTCTACAAGTTCCTCATGACTGTTTGCATAATCTAAACTGTCAGTGTTTGATTCTAAATATTCTTTTTTCGAAAAATCAAATGGTTCACTTAAAATATCCGTGTAAATAACTTTCACATCTTCAATTCTTTTTGAAACTCTTTGATAGGTTAAATCAAAAAATGTTAAGTCTCCGAATTTTAACTGATCATCAATCAGGGTGTTGAATGGTTCAAATTCCTCTATATCTGATTTAAGAAAATATCGTTTAGAGTAGTCTAAGCTTTTTATGTAGTTATCGTAAAATGTCAGTGAAAAATTATTGTCCATCTTACTCGGACTGTAATGTCCCTCCTCTAAAACATATTGAACCAACTCTAATAGTACCCTGTCTTTATCTGGTTTTCTGCTATAAAAACCATATGCCGCACCAATTCCAACAATGATCGATAGTAATAGAGTAAGTTTTAGGATTTTCTTCATTATTTTAATTTTTAGTTGCAATATATTATATATATCCGTTCTGCGTTTACAAAAATAAGAATAAACTAGGCAAGAATTCTATATAACGTAATTTCTTATGTGTTTATTATCATTAAGCTTAATAGTATTCCGTAATTTTGTCATAAATATGTAGTTTATGTACACGAAATAACAGAATGTTATTAGGAGCTTATTGTTTGATTGAACTATAGTATATATTAGTAATTAATAAATTTAAGAAGGATAAAGCTATGGCGAATGAAAAGCCTTTGATACTAATTACGAATGATGACGGTATTACCGCACCCGGTATTAGGAATCTGATTTCGGTAATGAATGAATTAGGAGATGTTTGGGTAGTAGCACCCGACAAAGGACAATCAGGAATGGGACATGCCATAACTGTAAATTCTACTTTACATGTCGACGAAATTAATATTGATGATGGTCCACAGAAAGAATTTAGCTGCAGTGGTACTCCTGCCGATTGTGTAAAACTGGCTATAAGTGAGTTGCTGCCAAAAAAACCGGATTTATGTGTTTCCGGGATAAATCACGGTTCAAATTCGGCCATTAATGTAATATATTCAGGTACTATGTCGGCGGCGATAGAAGCAGGTATGGAAGGTATACCGGCTATAGGCTTTTCACTTTTAGATTATTCTCTGGGAGCAAATTTTGAGCACAGTAAACCTTTTGTAAAGAGAATAGCTGAGAATACGTTGAATAATGGAGTTCCGCAGGGAGTTATTTTGAATGTAAATATTCCTAATCTGACATTAGAAGAAATTAAAGGGGTAAAAGTATGTCGACAGGCAAAAGCTACCTGGGAAGAGGAGTTTGATCGCAGAATTGATCCCAGAGGCAGAACCTACTTCTGGCTTACCGGAAAATTTGTGAATCTTGATAAAGGAGAAGATACTGATGAATGGGCTCTTGAAAATGGATATATTTCCATAGTGCCGGTACAGTACGATTTAACAGCACATTTTGCTATTCAACGACTTAATGCATGGAATAATGAAGGATAAAATACAACTTTTATATGGGGCAATTGCCGGACTTGTAACTCCCCCGATAGCATTTGCCATCTGGATATTTTCTTTTACTGATTACGACTTGTCACAAGCTTTAGATCTGGTTGAAAAAGGTAGCTTATACAGTGAAGTGTTGAGCTTATCGGCTGTTTCTAACATGCTTGTGTTTTATCTTTTTATAAATAAGAAAAATTACTCAGCAGCACGTGGAGTTCTATTAATTACAATATTTTTGTCGTTTATTGTTATAGCTACTAAGTTGTTTTAACAGGACATAAATTATAATAAAGAATGAAATATTATATAATAGCAGGAGAAGCTTCCGGCGATTTGCATGGAGCCAATTTGATGAAGGCTTTAAAGGAGGAGGATAATCAGTCCGAATTTAGGTTTTGGGGAGGAGATTTAATGGCTGCCAACGGTGGAGAATTAATAAAACATTATCGCGACCTTGCTTTTATGGGATTTGCGGAGGTGCTGATGAATATAAGAACCATTTTGGGTAATATTTCATTCTGTAAAAAAGATATTCTCGAATACAAACCCGATGCAATAATTTTGATTGATTATCCAGGGTTTAATTTACGGATTGCAAAATTTGCAAAGCGTAATGGAATAAAGGTTTTTTATTATATATCGCCTCAAATATGGGCTTGGAAAGAAGCAAGGATAACCGAAATAAAGAATAATGTTGATAAGATGTTTGTGATTCTTCCTTTCGAAAAAGACTTCTATAAAAAACATGATTATGAGGTAGATTTCGTCGGGCATCCGTTGATTGATGCAATAGATTCAAGAAAAGCAATTGAAGACAGAAAATTCAAGGAAGAATATAATATTGATAACAGACCGGTTATTGCTATTTTGCCGGGAAGCAGAAAGCAGGAGATAACTAAGTCGTTGCCAATAATGCTAAGTGTTAAGGATAATTTCAAAGATTATCAGTTTGTAATTGCCGGGGCACCATCGCAGGAATATTCGTTTTATGAGAAGTTTATTAAAGATGATCAGGTTAAGTTTATAAGCAACCGCACATACGATCTGTTGCAGGTGTCAGAAGCAGCGCTAGTTACATCGGGAACAGCTACGCTGGAAGCAGCATTGTTTAAGGTGCCTGAAATTGTCTGTTATAAGGCTAATTTTATTTCATATCATATCGGTAAAAAGTTGGTTAAAATCGACTATATTTCGCTTGTAAATCTGATTATGGGTTCTGAAGTTGTTACGGAGTTGATACAGGAAGATTTTAATTCAAATCGTCTTTCTCTGGAATTGAAAAATATATTGGAAGGAGAAGGAAGAAAGAAAATGCTTGACAACTTTGATAAACTAATTTCAATCCTCGGGGGAGCCGGAGCATCGAAAAATACAGCCCGGTTGATGTATAAGTATTTGCACGAAATACCTAAAAGGAATTAGAGTTACAGCAATTTACAACGGATGGAATGCCTGTCTGAATTATACTGACAGAAAGGCAAATGAGCAAAACATAAAATAATTAACACGTGAATAGATTTTTGATATCAATATTTTTTCTATTATTCACTATAACTTATTCTAATGCTGATATTGTAGAGAATATTAAGGTGAGGTTGTTTTCTACCTACAATGGTAATAAAGCAATTATAAGCGTAGCTAAAGGAGATTATTTTCTTTTGGCAAACGATGTTAAAGGAAAATTGATCGATACAATTGCAAAAGTAAGTTCATTAGATAAAGAAAGTAATACAGTATATTTTAGCTTGAAGTCAGGAAAAATATCATTGCTACATGATAATAGGAATTTAGGTAGTTTCGATAAGGTTTATTTCGTTGCCGTACAAGACACAAGTTCATTTGTTATCAGATATGAATCTCAAAAAGAACGGTTTTACGAAGGATCATTATTAATGAGTCCAAAGAATAACAATCTGGAGATAGTAAATAAAGTGGGACTGGATAGTTATGTGGCAGGGGTTGTAGAATCGGAAGTTGGCAGTAAAGGGAATCTTGAATTTTACAAGGCGCAAGCAATTATAGCAAGAACCTATGCCATTAAAAACTTAAATAAATTTATAAGTAATGGCTATAACCTAACCGATGATGTGAGGAGTCAGGTGTATTTTTCGAAAAGCTATTATGTTGAGAATAATTTAATATTGAAGGCCGTAGAAGAAACTAAAAGCAAGGTTATTGTAGATTTTAACAACAGACTTATTCTTCCTGTTTTTCATGCTAATAGCGGAGGTCAGACTTCTAACGCCAAAGAAGTATGGGTTACAGATTTGCCCTATCTGAAATCAAAAAGAGATCCGTATAGTACTACATCTCCTGGGGATAGCACTTTTTGGGAAGTTGAAATTCCAAAAGACAGGTTTCTTCTTTATTTCAATAAACGGGCTCCTGAATTTAAGAATAACAGCAAGTATTATAATGCTATACTTAGCTTTAAACAGGAGCAGAGAAAGTCTCATTTATCATATAGAAATGTAAAAATACCGCTAAAAGAAATCAGGTCACAGTTTAAACTGCGATCTACATTTTTCGATATTTCTGATAGGGGAGATAAAGTGTTAATTTCCGGAAAAGGTTATGGACATGGTGTAGGTTTATCGCAGATTGGCGCCATACATATGGCGGAAAGAGGCTATACTTACGATCAAATAATAAAGTTTTATTACCATAATGTAAAAGTGGTTGATTATAAAGAGGTTATATAAATTATGCTTACAAAAGTTTTTAATAATACACATCCTATAACAATTTTATTATTGTTTTTGTTTCTGGTATTGGTTTCCGCGAGTAGTTTTTATGGCTACTTTAATATAGAAAGTTTTCACAATGAATTTTTGGTTCAAAATCACTACCCAAACCTTGGGGATGTAATACCTGTTGTTCTTTCGCTTTTCTTTGTAGTTTCGTTGGGGGTGCTTGTAAATTACATAGTTCATGAGAATTCCATTACCGGTGACAACTCATTTGCTTTGTTGTTTTTTGTGTTGCTGATATCTTCTTTTCCCGGTATAGTAATTTTTAATCCAATATTAGCATCTACATTTTTTGTGGTGCTTGCTCTTAAGAACTTGCTTAGCCTCCACGTACATAAAAAAATGACGATAAAATTGTTTAATGCAGGTTTTCTTATCGGTATAGCTGCGGTTATTTATCCTTATTCTATTTTATATGGTATTTTGATATATTTGGGAATAATAATTTATGGAGCCGATAATTGGCGTCAGTGGTTTTTGCCTATTGTTGGAATACTTATTCCTTTTTATCTTTTGTTTACCGGGTATTTTTGGTTCGATAATTTGGGAGAATATTGGGATAGGTTTTTTATTCATTCTTTTCGCTATAGAGAAAATGATTTTTATGGTTCAAAGAACGTAATGATAGTTCTGGGAATTTATTTGTTGATTACAATCTTCGCAATTTTTGATTATAGCAGTAATATGCGGCTTCACAAACTCGATACGCGTAAAAGTTATGCTATGACATACCTGGGGCTTTTTATCGGTGTAATTATCGCAATGTTTGGCACTATCACAAATGGTCAGGAGCTGATAATCCTTTTTCTTCCAATATCCGCAATTTGGGCGAAGTTTATTCAACACAAGAAAAAACCCATATGGAGAAATGTTTTTATGGGGTTGATTATAATAATAATAATTGTCAGCTATATTACATCTTTTAATATTACATAACCGGGTTATTAATAGGTGAATATAAGAAAACTATAAAATTCTCTGATAAAAATATACATCACTGAGTTTTTTGTCACTTAGCCACCAATCTTTTTTGACACCTGTTTTTTTAAAGTTATTGCTCTCAAAAAAACTGATACTAGCTTTGTTATTACATTGAATATCGCAGTATAATTGATGTAGGTTTAGCGTTTTCTTACAGTATACAACTAAGAGGTCAAGAGCTTCTTTTCCATAACCAAGACTCTGGTGTTTATCATTTATAATTATACCAATCCCACTTCGTTTATGGATTGGATCAAAGTCAAATAAATCAATTAGTCCTACTGTTTCTCCGTTTTTTATATTTTCGATCACCAACCTTAGTTGTCCTGTTTTAGTAATATCCCGGTCGATATTTTCCAAATACTGATGCAACAGATATTTGGAGAATGGAATTTTTGTTTCTGAAATTTTCCAGTTATCAACATCATTTTCTACCATGTAAAGAAAGCTGAGGTCATCCGGCTCTAGAGCCCTTAATTTTATTTTGTCTCCAATCATTATCTAATGTTATATGAAGCCATCACCGGGTAGTGGTCAGAGAGAGCTTTATTATTTAAGGTCTTAAATCCTACTACTCTAAAGTTTGGATCGCCAAATACAAAATCAATTCTCAGTGGGAAATATTTAAAATCGAATGTTTTTCCAAATCCTTGTCCTCCAACTTCGAATGCATCAACTAAATCACCTCTTATCTCCCTGTATTCATAAGAGAATGCACTTGAATTAAAATCACCCATTACAATTACCGGATATGGGGAACTGTTTATATGTTCGCGTAATAAATCGGCTTGTTCACCATGTCGTCCGAACCCTTTATCTATCTTAGAGGCAATTGATCTCACATTGTTTCCAATATTATTTTTTGAGTCCGAAATGTCGAAGGCTTTATCAAGAGCCAAATCACTCTTGTCTAAGCTTAAGGTTTCAAGGTGAATACTGTAAACTCTAACATAGTCACCATTCACATCAATATCAATATAAACAGCACTATTTGAAGTGGAAGGAAACTTTACGTTTCCATTACTAATAATTTTATATTTTGAGAATATAGCCTGACCCCAGTATTTTTCCGTTCCCGGGTAATAAAAGTGGGTGTATTCATAATCTCCAATGTCGAAATTTTTCATCTGATGGTATTCCTGAAAAGCGACAATATCGGGACTTTCATTTTTTACTAAATCATATATTTCGTTTTCTATACCCGGCTCTTTAATCCAATTGAAAACATTGAACATTCTAACATTGAAGGTCATTACTTTCAGATCTTCACTTCCTACAAATTGGCTGTTAGACCATCTGAAGAAATTATCAATATGGTTAATACCTAAAATAAGTATCACTAATGAAAATATGAATCGGATGTTCAAATTCATAATCCACAACAGAACAAATACTATATTGATTATCATCAACACTGGCATAAGTAAACTTAGTGTAGCTATAAATGGAATTGTTCCCGGGTAAATTAGGGGAACAAAGTAACTCGCAATGAGTAAAAGCCCAAATACGATGTTAACGAAGTAAAACATTTTGCCAAAGAAGCCAAGCTTTTTCATCTGTTAATAGTTTGTTTTATTATTTCTTTCCTGCCTTAAACAGAAATTCTTTTTCATCGGCACTTAAACTTTCGTAGCCAGATTTTGATATTTTACCAAGAATATCATCGATCTTTTCTTCTTCTTCTCTTTTACTTAAATTGTAATCGTAATCATTTCGGGGTGTTTGGTTTTTATAGACTTTTTGAAATGGGTTCTTTTTTTTGTTGAATATATTATTGAATCGGTCAATAATATTATTTATCCATCGGCCTATATCTTTATTGTGCTGAAGTTGTTTCCCGTAAATAAACCCTATGAGAGCACCCCCAATATGCGACAGATGACCTCCCTCATTCCCATCACCCTGAAAATTTAAGAAGTCAAGAAATATGAAGAAAGCTGCAAGATGCCAAAGTTTTACGCGTCCAATCAGGAACAGTCGTATTGAATAGTTTGGCACATAGGTTGCTATTGCAATAAGTACGGCCATTACTCCGGCTGATGCACCTATAATTCTGTAATATGAAACCGGATTGTCAAATAAAGGGAATATGTTTATTGCAACAACAAAAAACAGACCACCTACAATAATACCTAAAATGTATAAACTCAATAATTGTTTCTGACTTAAGTATTGGAGAAAAATCTGCCCTGAGAGGTAGAGCAAAACCATATTAAAAAAGATATGACCAAATCCGCTATGAAAAATACTGTATGTTAGTATTGTCCATGGCTTTGTGATAAAATCTACACCATCAGCATGTAATGCAAACCACGACCATAAGAAGGTTTGATCGGTATTAAATAAACGTAGAAAAAAGTTTAGAATTAACATCAAAATAAATACACCAACATTCAGGTATATTAGCTTTATAAGCGATGTTCCTTTCGAAAACTCATATTTCAGTCTTTTTAAAACTTCATTCATTATCTTACAGTTTATTCTTTCTTTAAATATTCAGTTAATACATCGGATTTCCCATTCCCTTTTTTTGCCAGTATTTAATCAACAGGTATCCAAATAGCATTCCTCCCAAATGAGCAAAGTGTGCTACATTACTTCCACTGGAGTTGAAACCCTGGAAAAATTCAACAGCACCTAAAATTATTACTAACCACTTAGCCTTGATAGGGAATAAGAAGTATATATATATCATCATATTCGGGAAAATCATTCCAAAGGCCATTAATACTCCATAAACCGCCCCCGAGGCTCCAATGACAGGAGTGTTGAAAGCAAGCCAGTAATCACGTAAAACATCTTCTGTTACGGAACTTAAGACTGCAGGATTATATCTCATGGTTGTAACCAGATTCATTAAATCGGATTGACTCATACCTGCCTCCATAAGCTGGTTCTGTAACATCATTGCTTCTGTATAATGCACAGCCGTGTAGAGTAATCCGGCTCCCAGTCCGGTAACCATATAAAATACCAGAAATCTCTTTGCACCCCAAATATTTTCGAGCATATTACCAAACATCCAAAGCATAAACATATTCATAAATATGTGTCCCGGATTCGAGATACTGTGCATAAACATATGAGTAATAAACTGATGAGGGGCAAAGTTTGTACTTCCCGGTAAGAACAGTCCAAAAGCTTTTATCAGATCAATACCAAAATTGCGCAGTACAATTGTTCCTAAAAAGAACAGACCATTTATGATAATCAGATTCTTAATTACATCAGGTAATCTTTTAAATGTTGTAGGCTGAAAGTTGTATGACATTTTAATCTATTATTTTTTATAAAATTTTTAAATACACCTGATTATCTGTTAGTTGCTATTTCAATACCGGTCTGTTTTACTATGTGTAATTTACTAAAATATGATGAGATAATACTTACTAATATTTTCATTCTATCATATAAATCTCTTTTCAATATCTTCGAGAGAAATTATGCTAGTTATCATTTTTCCCGATGGACTATAGTTTGGATTTTCGCATGCGAACAATTTATTTACTATATCCGACATTTGATTTTGCTGTAGAGCAACGCCATATTTCACCGCTTTGGTTTTAGCAAACGACAGTGCCAGGAGGTGTAGTTTGTTTTCTATCACATCTGTTTCAGCAAATTCTAAATCGTTTAAGACTTTTTCAATCATGTTTTTCGAGTCGTTCTCAGAAAATTCGGCAGGGATGCCAATTATGGTAACTATATTAGTTGAAAAGCCTGTAAATGTAAAGCCTATTTTTTCCAGATCGGGTAGTACCTGTTGCAATAACGCCCATTGGGCTTCGTTCATTTCTATATCAATAGGAAACAGAAGTTGTTGACTTGCAAAATTATCATGCGTTATGTTGTTGTAAAACTGATCGTATAAGATTCGTTCATGTGCATTGTTCTGATCAATTGTCAGCATTCCTGATCGTACATGGCTCAGGATATACTTTTTGTGGAGCTGAAAGTGGATGTCACTTTTCTGTTCAAAAGAGCTGTCGTCATTTTCTAAACCGGATTGTTCAGTTTCCTCATCCCAGGTTATGTTTGAGGTGTCGATTGAATTTGTCGGACTAACTATAAAGGAGTCATCCGGCGACAGATTTTCTAATCCGCTGTATAAGGCATCCCATCCCGAAGTATCTGCTTTTTTGAATGATGCAGATCCTCCTCCGTAATTCTTTTGACCGGAATAACTGTTGTCTTCCTTAAAAGGATTGTATTCAGGGTTAACATCAATTGAAGGTTGTGAGAAATTATCGGAAGGCCTCATTAGTTCCTCATCTAGGTTGCCGTCTACCGAAAAATCAAGCGAAGGTGAAATGTTGTATTGGCCTAAAGAATGTTTTATGGTAGAACGTAAAATAGCATAAATACTTCTTTCATCCTCAAATTTTATTTCAGTTTTTGTCGGATGGATATTAATATCGATCGACTTTGGATCAATATCCAGATAAATAAAATATGACGGATAGCTGTCAGGAGGTAAAAGACTTTCAAAAGCAGCACTAACTGCATGATTCAGATAAGTACTCTTGATAAAGCGGTTGTTTACAAAAAAATATTGTTCACCTCTTCTTCGTTTAGAGAATTCCGGTTTACCTACATAACCTCTTAATGATACAATCTCTGTATCTTCTTCGATAGGGAAGAATTTATCGTTGGTTTTTGATCCGAATATTGAATCAATCCTTTTTTTGAGTTTAGCGGCTTCAAGACTGTAAACAGTATTACCATTGTGTGTCAGCGAGAATTTTATGTCGGGATGAGCAAGTGATATTCTTAAAAATTCATCAACTATATGTTTTGTCTCTGCTTTCTCCGATTTTAGAAAGTTTCGACGGGCAGGAATGTTAAAAAATAGATTTTTAACCGAAATATTAGTCCCTTCCGGTGAAGAACATACATCTTGCGATTTTACTTTTGAACCTTCAATTTTTATACATGTTGCTAAATCATCACCCTCTTTTCTTGTTTTTAATTCTACCTGACTAATAGCAGCAATCGAAGCCAACGCTTCTCCTCTGAAACCTTTTGTACTGAGGTTAAAAAGATCTTCGGCCGATGAAATTTTTGAAGTTGCATGTCGTTCAAAACTCATTCGGGCGTCTGTGGCACTCATACCTTTGCCATTATCTATAACCTGGATTAGAGTTTTCCCTGAATCTTTAATTATTAGCTTTAATTCAGTGGCGCCGGCATCTATTGAATTTTCAAGTAGTTCTTTTACAGCCGAAGCAGGTCGTTGAACTACCTCACCGGCCGCAATTTGGTTAGCCACACTATCGGGTAACAGTTTTATTATATCTGCCATGTATATTATTCAGGAGCTTTATTTATACAAAAAATACCATGCTAAGAACAATAGCCCGGCTATTATTAATAACAATCTAATGTTGGAACTTCCGGTCTTTCTTTTAGAGCTTTTTTTAAAACTTCCACGGATTCTTTCCTTGGTAGCCTCCGGACTGTTCTCGCCTTTGTATTTTGCTTTTATTCTTTCCAGACGCTCCTTGCGTTCATCGTAGTAGCGAGGTTGGAAATCAAAACGCTTATAACTATTTAACTTTATGAATGAAGGTAATTTCATCTGTTAATAATTTGTTTTATTCGGTCACCTGCCTGACTGCGTCTTGCAGGCAGGGATGGTACATTCATGTATTATCATTTCCCTGAGTGAGGAAAAATTTACTCATACTCGTTCATCTGTAAATAAATTTCAGCCATGTACTTATTTCATGGACTGTCTTTCTTAGATTATAATCACTGTATTGTGAAAAGTTGTACTTATGAGTATTCAATAATACAACGATGCAAATTTAAGTAAATTATAATTGACAATATTATTTTGACAGCTTAGTATTTTTATAATAAATAACAGGTGCTAAAAAGTGAAGTTTGATGCTGATTTTGTATTAGACTTCTTCAGAATCACTCTTAACTTCCAGATATTTATTCAAAGCTACCCCGGGTTTTTTGTTTTTATCAAAGTAGAAATCTATTCTCCCTATATTGATGCCTGCAAAACCTGCCTGACTCACTATTGTATCTTCTCCGGCTTTGTTTTTAATTACATCGGGTTCCTTCATAAATGTGTGTGTATGACCCCCAACAATCAAATCAATATTATTGGTGTTTTCTGCCACAACCACATCCGAAACTTTATCACCTCTGTATTTATATCCCAAATGCGAAAGCATTATTACCAAATCGCATTTTTCTTCTTCTTTAAGAATCCTTGCATAATTATTGGCCGATTCTATCGGGTCGAGATACTTTATTGCGTTATAATTTTTAGGATCAACCAAGCCCTCCAGCTCTATCCCTATACCAAATACCCCAACTTTTATACCCGAGAACATGAATGTTTTATACGCTTCTAATTTTCCTTCTAAAACTGTGTTTGTAAAATCATAGTTGCAGTTTACAAAAGGGAAATTAGCATGCTTTAGGTGTTTGGCAAATCCATCTATCCCATTGTCGAGATCGTGATTCCCAATTGTAGCCACATCGTATTTCAGCATGCTCATCAGCTTAAAATTAAGCTCTCCACCATAATAGTTAAAATAAGGTGTTCCCTGAAAAATATCTCCGGCATCTACAAGAAGAACATTTTCATCAGTATTCCTGATGTCCTCAACAATTTTAGCTCTTTTAGCCATTCCTCCCATACCCGGATACTTAGGGTGATCATCGGGGAAAGGTTCAAACCTCGAGTGAGTATCATTTGTATGTAGTATCGTAATTTTAACAGGGTCATTCGACATACAGGAACTCAATGTAGAAACTCCCGATGCTAAAAAAGCACTCCCGGCTCCGGCAACTTTTATAAATTTTCTTCTATTCTGCATATGTAAATCTTCCGTCTAATTCAACATTTACCGTATCGGTTTTTTCAAAATAATCGATCATAGCATCTCTCATTTTATAGTCCAGTGTATCAATAGATAGTGGATCACTAAAAAAGTACATTCTGTCGCCACCATGCTGAAGGTAGTCGGTCGTAACTATTTTATACTGTTTTGTTTTGTCGTAATCTTTACCGCCTATTGAAACGTCGGTGGCCATATTGTCTTTTATCTTTAACCTGATGTTCGACATGGGGTGACCTTTACTGTTAGCCATATAGTTTAGCAGTTCAGTCATTTTGACACTATCTAAAGTTACTACAATAAGAGTGTTTTCGAATGGCATAATTTCGAACATATGCCTGAGGGTAATATCTCCTTTTGCTATTGGAGTCCTAATACCCCCTCTATTGAAAACAGCAAAATCTATTTGCTTCCCGAAATTATTTTTGTAACGCTCACTGGCCTGTTCATATACCAGATCGGAGATCAAATTACCTAAAGTACTTTCAAGCTTTCCGGTACCTCTTGAAGTTAGCAGATCTTCTTTCGAATAAGAGATAACCTTGTTTAACTCTACTTCCAGAGTATCGTGGTATGGCTTTATGAAATTCTCAATTTTTTTTACTCCTTCCAAACTATCGCTCACTTCAATGTAGCTGAAATCTGAACGACTCTTAGAGGGTTTATCGCTATTGCATGATGCTATTAGGAAGATTGTCAATATGCCCAATAGATAAAGCGCTTTTTTATACGACATCGGAACTTTTTTTGTTAAAAAATCTTTTCGAGTAAAATAAAAATGTATAACCTTGCATGTATGAGTAACAGCTTTGGAAATAACAGGACAAAAATAGCGCAATTTTTTTATAATAAGATTCAAAAAAAGGCTAAAGAGACTAAGGTAGATGATTTTGCATTCGTTAATGTGAAGTCAATAGGGATTATATTTGACGAAAATAGTGAAGGTATTAACGAATTTATTCAGGATATTTCTCAGGAATTTAAAAGTAAGTCGGGCGTAATATCAATTTTTGAACTCGCTTATAATGTTAGCGAAGCGAAGAAACCCGAGCCCAACGGAATTCCAACTGTATATTTCACAGATGAGGATGTTAATAGATATGGGAAGCCAAAATTTAAGGATGTGATCAATTTTATTGAAACTCCTTTCGACCTATTGATAAATCTTGCAGAAAACGGGCATTGGCCAATCAGGTTTAGTGCAGTTATGTCTAAAGCGAAGTTCAAAGTTGGCCGATACGAAGATAATAGTGATGTTTATGATTTTATGGTCGATACTGGTGAAAATATAAGTATGAAGAGTTTTTACGGTCTTATTTTGAATTATTTAAAGATCATTAATGCATCCGGATAATTAGAGTTATTATTTCTTACACTTTTTATTATATCTGCTATTTAACTTATATAGCTTAGATTCCAATTGTTTTTTAGTTATTCTAAACCAAACCATATAATTCTGTTATATTTATAACAAAATGTTTATTCTATAAATAGAACTTGTATATTTGATTAATAAAGTATTCCGGATTTTTATTAGAATTGAAAGGAAAGAGTATTTTTGTTAACCACACACACACATTTTATTGATAAACAAATGGTATTAACAGGAACCGGGGTTGCTTTGGTAACTCCATTTTACAATGATGGTAGCATTGACTTTGCAGGGTTGAAAAAACTGATAAACTACGTTACTGACGGTGGGGTAGAATATTTGGTAGTTATGGGAACTACTGCAGAGGTGGCTACATTATCCCGATCGGAAAAGAAAGAGCTTATTGATTTTATTATTAAGAATAATAACAAGAAACTTCCTTTAGTTCTTGGGATAGGGGGAAATAATACGAGAGAGATTATAGAAGAAATATCATATACAGATCTCAGTAAATTCGAGGCTATTCTTTCTGTTTCGCCATACTACAACAAGCCTTCGCAAGAGGGGATTTACCGACATTTTGCAGCAATTGCCGAAGCATGTCCGATCGATGTAATTCTTTATAATGTACCGGGTCGTACAGCCTCAAATATTAAGCCGGAGACAATAATTAGATTAGCCGAGAATTTTGAAAATATCGTTGCGGTGAAAGAAGCTTCAGGCGATATGGTTCAGGCAATGACACTGATACAAAATAAACCGGAAGGCTTTCATGTAATTTCAGGAGATGATGCTTTAGCTCTTCCTATTACCTTTATGGGCGGCAGCGGAGTAATTTCGGTTATTGGTCAGGCTATTCCGGCAGATTTCTCTAATATGATACGTTTGGCGATGGAAGGAGAAATTAACGAGTCGAATAGCTTGCAATATAAGGTATTGGAGTTGATAGCTTTGATATTTGAAGAAGGAAATCCCACGGGAATAAAATCTCTGCTAAAAAAATTAAATATTTGTTCTGATTTTGTAAGATTACCACTAATTTCGGCATCAAATTCATTAAGCGGTAAAATAGATTTGGAAATTGACCGTTTATACGAGAAGGATTTGGAATTTTTCCATAATTAAAACAAGTTAGTTATGTTATCAGAGAAAATGCAGAAGGCATTAAATGATCAAATAAAACTAGAAGGCGACTCTTCACAGATTTATCTTTCAATGGCTGTATGGTCGGAGAATCAGGGAATGGAGGGAGTAGCCAAATTTATGTATGATCACGCAGATGAGGAAAGGGAGCATATGTTGAAAATCATTCGTTTTGTAAACGAAAGAGGAGGTGAAGCTATAGTTCCTGAAGTTGCAAAGCCGATCAGTGAGTTTAAGTCTTTGAAAAAGATGTTCGAAATTCTTTTCAAACACGAAGTAATGGTTTCTAAAAAGATCAACGATATTGTTCACGTTACTCTGGAAGAGAGAGATTATGCAAGCCATAATTTCCTTCAGTGGTATGTTTCTGAGCAAATTGAAGAAGAGGCTCTTGCAAGAATGATATTGGACAAAATTAATATGATTGGTGACGATAAAGGAGGACTTTATTTGTTCGATAATGATATTAAAACCATAGTTGCTCAAGGAGGAACAGATCAGCAATAAATATAAAAACATAGTATATATGTGGGTTTTCGGGGTTAAATAGACCTGTTAACCCATTGATTTTCTATGCTTAAAATTCATTTGATTAATAAATAAATTAATCCTTATCTTTGCACGATGTTTAAGAAATTGAAACTCTTTATATATTTAGGTGTTTTCGCCCTTATTACTGTTTCATGTAGTGAGTATGAAAAAGTACTAAAAAGTAATGATACAAATGCTAAATTAAAAATGGCTAATGAGCTTTTCGAAGAAGGAAAGTACAGTAAAGCCAATAAACTTTTTGAGCAGGTACTGCCAAGTTATCGAGGGATGCCTCAGGCAGAGAGAATTACTTTTATGATGGCAGAATCGTATTATGAAATGGGCGACTATTTATTAGCAGCCTATTTTTATGAGCGATTTGTAAAATCATACCCTGAAAGTTCCAAAGTGGAGGAAGCAGCTTACAAGCAGGCTTATTGTTATTATTTAGATTCACCAAGATATACTCTTGATCAGGAAAATACAAATAAGGCAATTTCGGAAATGCAGAAGTTTATTAATAGATATTCTGATTCTGAAAAAGAGAAAGAAGCAAATGAAATTATCAGGGAACTGAGGATAAAGCTTGAAAAGAAAGATTTTGGTGTTGCACAGCAGTATATGAAACTGGAGGAATATCAGGCGGCAGATATTGCTTATGGTAACTTTATTAGTGACTTTCCCGATAGTGATTTAAGAGAGGATGCTTTCTATTATAAATTTGAATCTTTGTATATGTATGCCAAAAATAGCTTTTACACCAAGCAACAAGAGAGGTATACAAGTGCAAAAACTGCCTTTTTGGTATTTGAAAAAAGGTATCCTGAGTCGGAAAAAATGAAGAAGGCTAAAAAGTATTATGCAGAAGTACTTGAAGCTTTGGAAAATGCATCGTAATTTTAATTAGAATTAAGTTTAATCAGATATATAAAATGGATTATAAAAAAAGTACAGCGGCTGTTTCTACTATCACAAGAGATAGAAATGAAATTGATAAAGCTACAGACAACATTTATGAGTCTATTGTAATCATGGCTAAAAGAGCCAATCAGATCAATGCCGATATAAAAAAGGAGTTGATTGACAAATTAGAAGAATTTGCTTCAAATTCTGATAGTCTTGATGAGGTTTTTGAAAACAACGAGCAGATAGAAGTTTCCCGCTTTTATGAGCGTTTACCAAAAGCTCATGCTATGGCAATAGAAGAGTGGTTAAATGACAAAATTTATTATAGAAAATCGGATTCTCAATAAGAATTATTTTTTATAAAGGCTATTTTTAAATAGTTAAAGAGTGAATCAATTGTGCGATATTATTTCGTTACATTAATTGTTTTTATTTTCTTTGATAAACTATTTTGGAATAGCCTTTTTTGGGCTTTATACTATAGCAGTCGCTAAAATATTTTGGATTATGCAAGAAGTATTAAAAGGTAAGAACGTACTAATCGGTGTTACAGCCAGTATTGCAGCTTATAAATCTGCAATGTTGATTAGAGAGTTTGTTAAGGTAGGTGCCAATGTTAAAGTTGTAATGACAAAGGCCGCAACAGAGTTTATTACTCCATTAACCCTGTCAACGCTTTCAAAAAATCCTGTGCATACAAAGTTTACCACGGGAGAAGAGGGTGTTTGGAACAGTCATGTTGACCTGGGAATTTGGGCAGATTTTATGGTAGTTGCACCTGCAACAGCTAATACTTTGTCTAAAATGGCCAATGGGATTGCAGATAATCTTCTTGTTGCGACTTATTTATCGGCAAGGTGTCCTGTATATTTTGCTCCTGCAATGGACCTGGATATGTATAAGCATCCTACAACAGCCGGAAGTGTTAAGAAGCTTAAATCTTTTGGTAACATTTTTATAGATGCAAATTTTGGGGAATTGGCATCCGGACTGGTGGGAGAAGGTAGAATGGCCGAACCTGTAGAGATAGTTGATTTTATTGCAAAACATATTGCCATTGATTTACCGTTAAAAGGAAAAAAAGTTCTAATTACTGCAGGTCCGACATACGAAGCTATAGACCCTGTACGTTTTATCGGTAATCATTCTTCGGGAAAGATGGGATTTGAGATAGCTAATGAATGTGCTGTTCAGGGTGCAGAAGTGATTCTGATATCAGGACCAACGTCTTTATCGGTTAATAATCCCGGAATTAAAAAAATTGATGTTAGTTCTGCCGGAGAGATGTATGACGAAGTACACAATAATTTTTCCGGAGTGGATATCGGTATATTTTCGGCTGCAGTAGCCGATTACAGACCCAAAAATGTAGCTTCAGAAAAAATTAAAAAGAAGGATACTTCAATGGTTATTGAGCTGGAACCAAATTCCGATATATTGGCATCTGTCGGTAAAATAAAAACTAATCAGCTATTGGTTGGTTTTGCATTGGAGACCGAAAATGAGCTGGATAATGCAAAAAGCAAGTTGGAGAGAAAAAATCTTGATTTTATTGTATTGAACTCTCTAAAAGATAGTGGTGCAGGATTTAAGCACGACACAAATAAAATTACGATTGTTGAACGCTCTGGAGAGCTTACAAAATACGATTTAAAAACAAAAAAAGAGGTTGCAGCTGATATTGTAACCAAAGTTATTTCAAAACTATAGTATGCGTAAACTAACTTTCTTATTATTGATTTTCTTGAATAGCTCATTGTGGGCTCAAGAACTTAACTGTGAAATTGTGGTTAATTCCGATCGGATCGGTGGCACTAATAAGCAGCGATTCGAAACTCTGCAGACTTCACTTACCGAGTTTATGAATTCCACCGTGTGGACGCAATATAGCTATGAAGTAGAAGAGCGTATCGATGTGATTATTAGTTTGATATTGATGCAGGAGATTTCGTCAGATCAGTTCACGGCCACTATTCAGGTTCAGAGCCGTCGTCCGGTTTATGATACAGATTATTTTAGCCCAACATATAATTTTAAGGATACTAAATTTCAGTTTAAATATACTGAGTTTGAACCCTTGGTATATAATGAGCAAAGTTTCACAAGTAATTTGGTCTCCACAATGGCATTTTACGCATACCTGATGCTGGGAATAGATGATGATACCTTTAAGGAAAATGGAGGAACACCATATTTTGAAAAGGCCAGAAAAGTTGTTGAATTTGCACAAAACCAGGGTTTTTCGGGATGGGATCCAACATCAAACAGAACTAATCGATATTGGATTGTAGAAAATTTATTATCGGAAACTTATTCTGAGGCCCGACAGGCTTCTTATCAGTATCACAGATTGGGACTGGATATAATGAGTAAAGATCCTGTAGGAGGAAAAAACCAGATCATTGAATCGATAAAGAAACTTGAAAAAGTTGCACAAAGCAGGTCAAACGCCAATATTGTGAGAAACTTCATGGATGCTAAGGCAGATGAGATAGTGGAAATATTTAGCGCAGGGCCACCCGTTGATATCGAAGCTCTTAGAGAATCATTAACTAATATAAGTCCGACTAATCAGTCAAATTGGGCAAAATTGAAGTAGATTGTTGTAAATTATAGTATAAAAAAAAGCATTAGAAAAATATATTTTTCTAATGCTTTTTTTTTGATTAAGCTGTTTGTTTCTATGGTCTATTTATTTACTAATTCAACAGGTGAAAACCCAAAAGCCTTCATCATCTTATAAAACAATTCAGTATTATCGTAAATACCTTTAAACTGCTCTGCTCCCGGTCCATAAGCGAAAACCGGAACCATCATTCCTGTATGGCTTTTTGAAGTGTATTTGCCTTCTACGTATCCTTCTTCACTATTTCCGCCATTTACCGAAAGTCCTCCTGTTTCGTGGTCGGCAGTAACTATTACGAGTGTATTTCCGTCTTTCTCTGCAAATTTTAAGGCCTCACCAACTGCTCTGTCAAATTCAGCCATTTCGTCCAGAAGATCTTTGGTGTTATTGTCGTGTGCTGCCCAGTCTATTTGTGACCCTTCAACCATTAAGAAGAATCCATTTTCACTTTTATTTAGCAAATCAATAGATTTTTTTGTTGCGGGAACCAGCATCTCACCTCTATCGCTGTATTTTCCCGGATGTTTTGGATAAATTAACCCTGCAAGTTTATTACCGTTATACTTTTCTATATTTTCTAAACTCTCAAGAACTGTATATCCTTTTTCTTCCAGTTTTTTAATCAGGTCAACTCCATCTTCGCGTGATTTGAAGTTATCCATTCCCCCGCCGATAAAAATTTCTATGTCGGTATTAAGGAAGTCTTTTGCTATTTCCTCATACATCCTTCTGCTTGGCTGATGAGCTATAAACGAAGCCGGAGTGGCATGTGTTATCGAGGAAGCCGCAACCATACCGGTATACTTACCGTTTTTATCGGCAATTTCCAGAATAGTTTCTGCTGTTTTACCTTCAGTATCTACTCCAATTGCACCTTTATTTGTTTTTTCTCCGGTAGCTATAGCTGTTCCACCGGCAGCAGAATCAGTATTAAATTTGTCGGCACTTTGTGTTTTTGAGAAACCTATATTGTAGAACTTTTCGAAGTAAGCATTGCCGTTATTGGCTGTTATTGCCGCAAAAACATGCGAAATTCCCATTCCGTCTCCAATCAACAGAATAATATTTTTGGCTGTGGTTTTATCACCCTTGTAATCGGTAATTTCTTCAACTTCATATTTTTTATCCAGTGAATATGTACCTGCCGGAATTTCTTTTGCATATTTACCGTCTTTGAAATCTTGCGCTTCTATACCGGAAACGCTTATAAGCAATGCAGCTATGAATAATTGTATTTTAAATAAATTCATTATTATTGATATTAAGTTTTAGACATACAAATATCGGTCTATTATTTATATTTAATATTAATAAGAGTTATAAAAAAATCTTTTTTGTTTTAAGGGCTGTTAAGTCTAATAATCTGAATTCAATTTTATCGTTGAACTTAGGTAATATAAATCCGTGGCTTTTTATATGTTGCCACAGATT
>JBDLJM010000017.1 GCA_039714315.1 Bacteroidota bacterium
GAGGAAAGACAAAAGATGGAAGACAAAAGAGAAAAGATGAAAGACAAAGGATAAAAGAGAAAAGATACCTGCCTGCGTGACTCAGTCAGGCAGGAAAGAGAAAAGATAAAAGAGGAAAGACAAAAGAGAAAAGATACCTGCCTGCGTGACTCAGTCAGGCAGGAAAGAGAAAAGATGAAAGATGAAAGATGGAAGGGGGCATGACTGTTTGAACAGTTATCTGTCTAAAAAAGAGCTGTTTTCCTGTCTTATTGACAGCCTGTGTCATGTTATTTGCCTCTATTTCTGACAATTTGTACTTCAAATTAAAAACTTTTGGCTTGGCACAGAACTTGAATATTAGGAATCGAGTTTAAAAACTGAATTAAAATTTAATATTATATAAAATGAGTAAAATAATTGGAATTGACTTAGGTACTACCAACTCTTGTGTTTCTGTGATGGAAGGAAACGATCCGGTAGTAATCGCAAATGCTGAAGGAAAGAGAACTACGCCATCTATCGTAGCTTTTGTTGAAGGTGGGGAGAGAAAAGTTGGTGATCCTGCAAAACGTCAGGCTGTTACAAACCCACATAAAACTATTTATTCTATTAAACGTTTTATGGGTGACAAGTTCTCGGAAGTTCCAAACGAAGTTTCAAGAGTTCCTTATAAAGTAGTTAAAGGAGATAACGACACACCACGTGTTGATATTGATGGTCGTATGTATACTCCACAGGAGATTTCGGCAATGATTCTTCAGAAAATGAAGAAAACTGCTGAGGATTATTTAGGTCAGGAAGTTACAGAAGCTGTAGTTACGGTTCCTGCTTATTTCAATGACTCTCAGCGTCAGGCTACAAAAGAGGCCGGAGAGATTGCAGGGCTTAAAGTTCGTCGTATTATAAACGAACCAACTGCTGCTGCATTGGCTTACGGATTAGATAAAGCACACGAAGATAAAAAGATCGCTGTTTATGATTTAGGTGGTGGTACATTTGATATTTCTATTCTTGAATTAGGAGATGGTGTATTTGAAGTGCTTTCTACAAACGGAGATACTCACTTAGGAGGAGATGATTTTGATGATCATATTATTGATTGGTTAGCTGATGAGTTTAACAGTGCTGAAGGTATTGATTTAAGACAAGATCCAATGGCTCACCAGCGTTTGAAAGAGGCTGCTGAAAAAGCTAAAATTGAGCTTTCTTCATCTACTCAGACTGAGATTAACCTGCCATACATTACGGCAACAGCATCAGGTCCAAAGCACCTTGTTAAAACTTTAACACGTGCTCAGTTCGAACAACTTACTCACGATTTGGTTAAGCGTTCAATGGATCCATGTAAAGCAGCACTTAAGGATGCAGGTCTTTCTGCTTCTGATGTTGATGAGGTAATTTTAGTTGGTGGTTCTACACGTATGCCAAAAATTCAGGAAGAAGTTGAGAAGTTCTTCGGAAAAGCTCCATCGAAAGGAGTAAACCCTGATGAGGTTGTAGCAATTGGTGCTGCAATTCAGGGAGGTGTACTTACTGGAGATGTTAAAGATGTATTGCTTCTTGATGTAACTCCACTTTCTTTAGGTATTGAAACAATGGGAGGTGTATTTACTAAATTGATCGATGCCAATACAACTATTCCAACTAAAAAGTCAGAGACATTCTCTACTGCAGCTGATAATCAACCATCTGTTGAGATTCACGTATTGCAGGGAGAGCGCCAGATGGCTTCAGGAAACAAGACTATTGGTCGTTTCCACTTAGATGGAATTCCACCATCGCCAAGAGGAGTACCTCAGATTGAAGTTACTTTCGATATTGACGCAAATGGTATTATCCACGTTGTGGCAACAGATAAGGCAACAGGTAAGAAACAAGATATTCGTATAGAGGCTTCATCAGGGTTATCTGACGAAGATATCCAAAAAATGAAAGCTGATGCTGAAGCTCACGCTGATGAAGATGCAAAAGCTAAGGAAAAAGCTGATAAACTGAATCAGGCTGATTCTACAGTTTTCCAAACTGAGAAAATGCTTAAAGAGAGTGGAGATAAACTTTCTGATGATCAGAAAAAGCCAATCGAAGATGCTTTGGCTGAGTTGAAAGCTGCTCACTCTGCACAGGATTTAGATGCTATTGATGCTTCTTTGGAAAAACTTCAAAAAGCTTCTGAAGCTCTTTATCAGGCTGCTGCACAGGCTCAACAGGAAGGTGGTGCTCAGCAACCGGGACCTGATGCAGGTGCAGGTGCAGGTGCAGGTGCTCAACAAGAAGGAGGAGCTGACGATGTTCAGGATGTAGACTTCGAAGAAGTTAAGTAATAATTCATTCCGATGACTTTAAGTCATCGGATGAATAGATTTTTTTATATAGCGAGGGCTCCACTCAAAGTGGAGCCCTCGTTTTTGTTAGGAGTATATTTTTTATGTAAAAAAATCTTATCTTTAAGATAGCAACCAACTTATACCCAAAGTTATGAGCAATTACCGTAATAACAGTTCAATAAAAAACTGGGCAGAAGATGACCGCCCGCGTGAAAAATTCATATTAAAAGGAAGAAGTGTCCTGTCGGATGCTGAGTTATTGGCTATTCAATTAGGAAGCGGAAGCAGATACGAATCGGCTTTAGATCTGGCAAAGAGAATACTGGCAAGTGTGAGTGGAAGTTATACAAAGCTCGCAAGGTTGAGTGTTGAGGAACTAGTGAATTTCAACGGGGTAGGAGAGGCGAAGGCAATTAATATACTTTCGGCTCTTGAAATAGGCAGGAGACGAAAGTTTTCGGCTGATGAAGATAGTCTTATTATTAGCAGCAGTAAGAAGATCTTCGACCTTTTTAGTTATCAGTTACGGGATGTTGAACATGAGGAGTTTTGGTGTTTGTTTTTGAGTAACAGTAATAAGATTTTGCGAAAGGAGAACATAAGTAAGGGTGGCTTGACATCAACAGTTGTAGATGTCAGGTTAATTTTGAAGAGAGCGGTATTACTTTCGGCAACTTCGATGATATTAGTACACAATCACCCTTCGGGAAGTATTAAGCCCTCACAGGCAGATATCAGCTTAACAAAAAAAATTAAAGAAGCTTCTGATATTTTGGATATTAGTTTGCTGGATCATTTAATTATGGGAGATGATAAATATTTTAGTTTCGCCGATGAAAATATGTTGTAAGTGAAAATTGAAATTTAATAAACAAAGGGTTCAACTTAAAAGAAAGTTAAACCCTGATATTTTAAACTTATGCACTTTATAGGATAGTTTTCCTATAAAGTTTTGTTATTAATGCTCTCCAAATAAATAATTCAACCAACTTTTGGTTCTTAATAAAACTTTCCTCATTATTTTAACCGGCTCCATATATTCGGAATATATAGCCATTTGGGCTTTTGCACCACCGGGAATAAAGTATTCGGAAGTGTCATCAGTAAGTTCAATTACGTATGGTATAGATCCCTGAATATGAATTGCCTGAGTATCGAAGTTATTAAGAGTACCAAATGCCTGTAACTCACCCTGAGAAATCACCTCACCGATTCTAACAACCTCACCTGTAAATACTCTTCCGGGAATAGCATCAAAAATGACTTCGGCTTCATCTCCAATTTTTAGCCTTTGAGCCGGATTTTGTGGAAAGGCTCCAACAACAAATCTTTCATTATGTGCAAACGACATTAATGGCCGTAAAGGAAACTCTACCGAACGCATACCGGGACGTACCCTAATTTGAGATACCAGTCCGTCTGTAGGCGCTTTTATTACGCATTGACTTACTTTCCAAAGAGCTTCTTCAAGTTGTGCATTTAGTTGTCTTATTTCTGCAGAGTAAAGATCTACATCGTAAGCACTACCCGCTTTTGCTCTTAATAAACGTTTCGATTGTTGCAGGCGTGTGTTTGCCAGGCTTAACCGTGCTTTTAAATCTTTTACTTTGGTTGCAAAAACTGTGGAGTCGAGAGTATAAAGTGTATCTCCTTTTTTTACATAAGATTGTTCTTTAACTTTTACATCTGTTACCTGGCTTGTTACGTTCGAAATTATTGGAGTCGTCACAAAGTAAACACGTGCATTAGAAGTATAGGGGTGATTGTAATTCATCATGACAACCATTGATCCTAACATAGCGAATCCGCCCAAAATTGCAGTTGTAACCGTCCATTTGTTGACACTTACTTTAAAGACCTTGAAAATCAACCAAACAATTCCACTATATGTTAATAAAATAATCGTTTCCATTCTTTTCTATTTATCAGTTGATTTAATTTGTGCGGCCAGAGATTTCATTTCTTTTTTTAGGATAGCTACTTCCTGAGTCAACTCCTCGATTTCCCCCCTCTTGTCTTTTATTTCTTCTATATCTGCATCTTCATCCGAATCACTATAGTCATTGGCATCCGGTGTAAATAAATATGCCCATATCCAGAGTAAGGGCCAAATGGCATGCATAAAGATCAGACTTATCCAACCGGCCATATGAATGGCTTCGAGGTGTGGATGTTTTCGTTTTTTTGCAATGTTGTAAGGTATATCATGAATATAAATTATCAAATATACTCCACCTATAAACAGGAAAATTAATATGCCTAAGGCAAAACCGTTTAATACATCCATCTTATTAATAATTTATTTAAAAGTTAATATTCTGTTATATCACCGCCAAGAGCTAAATAAAGTTTAACTCTTTGTTTGTATATGTCCTGAGTGTTTTTAATTAAATCAAATTCAGCAACGAGTAGTCTTGATTGTAGGTAAAGAGTGTTTATTATATCAATTTTACCTTCTTCAAATTGAGTGACAACAACATCGTAAGCATTCCTGGATTCTTCGACATATTTTTCGGTATATTTTCTTCGTTCGAATAAGATATATTCTGAATCCATAGAGCTTTCAACCTCTTTCAGTGCATTTATTATACTTAATCCATAGAGAGATACACTTGCCTTTTGGGTTGCAGTTGCTTTTCTGATATTTGCTTCTATTAAACCTCCGTTTAGTATTGGCCCAAGCAATGATGCTCCTGTTCCAAGTACCAGGGTGCTTGCACTTGAAATACCCGGAGTTGCAGTAAGAACCAAATTGGGGTATTTAGCAAGTTTTGCCTGTTCGGTCATATAGAAGGCACTTCTTACTTGTGATTCGTTCATTAGTATATCAGGGCGCCGCCTTATTAAGCTAATTGGATCGCTGATCGATTTTATCGGAATTAAGTCGTTGCTAAGCCAGTTTATATCCAAATTTCCCTCCGGATAGCGACCTAAAATTGCTTCCAGTTCTCGAGTTTGAATCTGTAGTGAATTTTTTAATTCCTCAATGATTGACTTTATGGAGTTGTATTGAGCTTCAGCCAGATATACATCTTTTATATCGCTGATACCCACATCCTGTTTTACTTTTAGAATTTCTACTAAATTATGATTTAGTTTTATGTAGTCATTTCCAACCTTAATAGCCTTTTTTGTAGTAGATATATCGAAATAGAGGTTACATATATTTCCTGCAATAGATTGTCTGGTGTAGCTATAGTTTTTTATCTGGGCAATAACGGCTTCATTTGCAGCTAAAACACCTGCTTTTATCCGTCCCCATAAATCTGCTTCCCAACGAATTGGTGCATATAGCCCCACGTTGTATTGGCTATCTCCATTTACGACAGTAGATCCTGTATACGCAACATTGTAATCGATAAATAGACTTCTTCCTGCTTTTGCTATATCTACGTTAGCTGATTTGATATCAATATTTGCCAGTTGATATCTTATAGAGGGATTAACAGTATCTAATGCTTCATTTATGAGAGAATTTAGAATAGTGTCGTTAAAAACTTTGTACCAATCTTCTTTTACATCAGTTGTATCTTTTTTTACGGCAGTCCATTCTGTTGGAATTTCAAAATCAGTAGGTAAACTTTCTTCTGCTAAATCCTGAGTGGCCGGTGGGTCTTTATACATCACACAGTTTGAAAGAGATATAAGAGCTAAACCAACAAATAATTTAATGATGTATTTTTTCATTCCATTTGATTGTTTAAAAGATACTTTAAAAAGAAAAATGTTAAAACTAACGGCCTCCTAACAAATATAACGATATTTTAAAATTCCGACAAGGAATATTCTTTCTATTGACTTTATAACTATCAGATTGTCAGTATTTTGAAGTTAAAGGGTTAGAGGTGTACTTAGTTGGGGTTAGGTTATTGATTATGGGAAAAGACACGAAAAATATAAAACATATAAGGTAATACGAATCATTCTGCCAATCAATTCATATATTTATCATGAATTTCCAAAGTCATTAATTTTGTCATATAAGCAATGCTATTAATCTATACCCATAAGATCACTCCAAGAATAAGATATATATTCAAACAAATTTTTCAAGGTTTTTTAGATGTAGAAGTTGGTTTTACATCAGGGGTAGATGAGTTTATAGCTCATAAAGGTGCTAAGATTTCGTATTCTCGAAAACCATTGGGGAATGAGTTGTTTTTCCAGAGTCATAAAATATTATTTGACCAGGGATTAAATGATATGGATATAGTTGTGACAAAATGGGATGATGTTCCGATATTTTTTCAGGTTGGAGAAAAATCAGCAATGCCTTTTGATATTTTTGGAGCGAGTTTTTATTTGTTAACCAGATTCGAAGAATATTTGCCACATATCCGCGATAATCATAACAGGTTTTCTTCTGTAGAAAGTGTTGCTTATAAAAATGGATTTATTAAAACCCCTGTTGTTGACATATGGGTAAATCGCTTATATGAAATTCTGGCAGAGAGGTTTGACTTAAAGGAAGGTAATACCAAAAAATTCAGGTTTGAATCAACAATTGATGTTGGACAGGCATATAAGTACAAAATGAAAGGTTTGATTAGGGGAGTTTCAAGCACCTTAGCAGATCTGTCATTACTTAGATTTACGAAATTATATGATAGGGCTTTAAGTGTAGCCAATTTACGGAAAGATCCATTCGATAGTTTTAGCTTCCTTATAAGGTTACAGAAGAAATATAAAATGAGGATGAGGTATTTCTTCTTACTCGCAAATTATACAAGGTACGACAGGAATATTTCATATCACAGGGCTGATTTCAGGTCATTAATTAAATCGGTAGGAGATAGGGCATATATTGGTTTTCATCCAAGTTATTATTCAAATATTGAACCTAAAAAATTTAAGATAGAGAAAGAGAGGTTAGAGGATATTATAAATTATAAAGCAAATGGGTCCAGACAACATTATATTAAGCTTCAGTTGCCCGAAACTTACCGGAATTTATTAGACAACGAGATCAATAATGATTATTCCATGGGCTTTGCTGATAATATTGGTTTTAGGGCATCAACATCTGAATCGTTCTATTTTTATGATTTGGATTTGGAGCTTCAAACCCCGTTAAAGGTCCACCCTTATGCTGTTAGTGATTATGCAATGAAGAATGAGCTTAAACTTTCGAAAGAGGAGGCAATAAATGAAATTTCCAGGATTATAGCTTTTGCCAAAATAACAAATGGCAAGTTTGTCAGTCTGTTTCACAATGACAGTTTAGGCAGGGATGAAGAATGGGAAGGTTGGCGAAATGTGTATTCCGAAATGGTTAAACTGGCGATGTCGGATAATTAGGATTTTATATCCATATTATTTAATTCTGATTCTATTATTTCTTCAATCAAAAACTTTACTTCAGGATTTTGAATAGATATTCCATTTAGCTCATCTTTAATTTCCTGTGTTTTTATTGAGTAATATTTGTTTTCTTTTTTATATCCAAAATATATATTGATATCGGGATGAGATGAAAAGAGCATAGAAATTACCGATGCTATATTTCCGAGAACGGGTCTGTCAATATGCGAAAGTTGAAATTGGGCTTTTACTACCGTACCTAAATTCAGTTTTGATTCTATTGAAAAACTGCCATTGCAATTTTCGGCATTAGCTTTAAAAAGAGAGATACCTAATCCTACTTTTCTTGTTGTACGCGAACTTATGAAAGGATCGGTTACGGTCTTTAGCATTTCACTGTCCATACCACAACCATTGTCGGTAATTTTGATCGAGAGAAGGTCCTTATCAGTGTTTTCATCTATAGTAATTTCCAGGATGTCGGCATCTGCTCTTATCGAGTTCATCGCAATATCGAGAATATGTAGTGACAATTCTTTCATTTTTAAAGCATAGCCTTTTTTATGTTCTGGAAACTCAGAGTTTCTAATTCCAATTCTGTGTACCTTTTTCCGATATCACTTAAATAATGCGCATCGGATGATGATATGATAAATGTATCAGGTGGAATTTTGTATTTATTTTTGTGTTTGGAAAGATTTTCTTTATTGACAACTTCAATGGCATCATATTCTAAATCGTCAGGAATGAAACCCAGTTGTGAGCCAATACTGTTTCTGTGAGAGTCAATATGAGCGGGGATAAATATTCCTTTGAGCGATTTTACCTTTTCGCTTATCTCGAAAACACTTTGATCGATTGATTGTATCAGGAGTAGTTTTTCTTCCCCCATTATATTTTCCCTTTCATCTACTATAAGTTGATTTCCAAAGAACTTAGGATTGTTTTCTTTCTTATTGATAAATTTATCAAGGTATTTCTGAAATTCTGAAAGCCTGTTCTCATCAGGGAAAAAGCAAAGACAATGTACTTCTTCCTTCGATGTTACTTCGGCACCCATCATTACAAAAATGTTGTTTTTACTCCCGATATCTCTACAAACTAATGCGTTTTTTGTGGAGTTATGATCGCTGATTCCTATAATGTCTAAACCCTTAACCAAAGCCTGATCAATTATCATTGGAGGGCTCATGTCAATATCTCCGCATGGAGAGAGGACTGTATGTATGTGTAGATCAGCTTTGAATTTCATAGTGTACTTAGTTTTTATTTTCTAAGTATTTCGTAAAGCATACCTCCAATCTCAAAAGCACTTTTGTTACTGCCAAGGATTGGAATTCCTTCTTCTTCGGCAGCTTCCAGCATATTTTTATCCGGAGTTTGTCCATCGATAAGTATAACGGCACTAAGATCGTTAAGCGAAGCTACGGCCAACACATTTTTATGGGTTTGAACCGTTATCCACACCTGACCTTCATCGCTTTTTCCCATTACATGACTTAACAAATCACCTGCAAATCCGTCTTTAACCTCCGGCGATAAATCGGCATTTTTGTTAAAAACCTTCAGATTAAGTTTGTTTACAATTTCGCTTACTGTCATTGCTGTTTAGTGTTTTTTAAATTTATTCTTCCCCCAGATATCTTCAAGGATTTCCTTACTTTTCTTATGATCCAGACCTTGTTTTTCTTCAAGTTTACGTTGAATTACAAAGCAATATTCAATACTTGCTTTTTCCTCAATTATATTTCTTGTTAATGATTTACATGAAGGGTATCCACAGGCACCACAGTCTAAACTGGGTAGGATTTTAAAAATCTCCTGAGTTCTTTCCATCTTGGCCAGTGCTTTTAGAGGATCAGAATCATATTTAATTATTGATCTTGGTTCAATTTTGTTGGTTTTTACATCTTCATACGATACATCACTGGTATGATTAATAGGTTTTTCTTCAGGGTTTTCGCTGTAGAATTCTGTGTAATATTTTGCTCTGTTTCTTAATCTTTGCGCAGTTAGAAATCTGTTTTGAGGAGTTAAAATTCCTCCGGCACAACCCTGATCGCAGTTTTTCATTTCTAAAAAGTCGATCTCATTGCATCCCTGAGTTTCAATTTTGTCGAGAAAGGAGATAATATTTTTTGTACCGTCAATAGACAAACATGTTCCCGGAAGATTTTTTATCTCTCCTCCTGATAGGCTCCATAAAATGTGGTCGGGTTCTATTGCATTGTTTGTGATTTCTTTTTTATGCCTTTTTTTTACCGTGTTCTTTTTAGTGAGAATTGATAGAATTTCGTTGAAGACAATATCCATATTTATTACACCGTCAAGAGCAGATTTACTTCCTCCGATGGGAGCTTTGAGGGATGTTATTTTTGCAGAACATGGTGTGAAGTAAAAAATGCCAACATCTTCTTTGTCTTTCAGTTGTTTCCGGATAGATGTGGCAGTTATATCAACGGGAGTTTCAATGTTCATTATATTTTCGGTTAATTGTGGGAAGTTAACCTGAATAAGCCTCAAAACCGCCGGACAAAACGAAGATATAACCGGCAGAGATTCTTTTCTGTTTATTTTTTCAGTAAAAAGTTTTTCTACCAGTTGCGATCCTTCCTCAACCTCATAAACATAGGTAAAGCCCAGATCCTGTACTGCTTTAAAAACTTCTCTCGCTTTAATTCCCTGAGGAAACTGTCCCATGAATACAGAGGGTATCAAAGCAACTTTAGTTTTGAAATTATTAATTTGGTTCAAACCGTCATCTTCTACACTAATAGCTCCAACGGGACAAACTCTGTAACATTCATCGCAATCAATACATCTCTCAGGGTTTAGATTAGAATGTCCATTCCAGATATGCAGGGCTTCTGTAGGGCAAACTTTTATACAATGAGAACACCCAATACATTTATCAGTATTAATATGTATGGCGTGATACAATGAGTTGGCTGAAGTGTTCATTTTATTAATTTGTTTTATACTGTTGTCAGATCTATTTTTAAAGTAACTTTAGTACCATTTCCAACTTTAGATTCTACATTTAAATAATCAGAATTCTTTTTTATATTAGGAAGCCCCATACCTGCACCGAATCCCATACTTGTTACTGTTGGAGAAGCAGTGGAGAAACCTTCTTCCATCGCTTTTTCAATATTTTCAATTCCCGGACCTTCATCATTTAATACGATAGAAATATCTTTTGAATTAATGTCGACTTCAATATTTCCTTTATATGCATGAGCTACAATGTTAACTTCGGCTTCATATAACGAAACTACCACTCTTTTAATAGTTTTTGGCGGGATGTTTAATTGCTTTAATGTCCTTTTTATTTCACTGGATGCTTTTCCGGCATTGGCGAAATCTCCCCCTTCAATTTTATATTTAAAATTTATTCCGCTCATATCAAAAAACATCTTTTATTTCATTCGAATATAATATTCCGCAACACCTGTAAACTGACAAATTTGTAGAAATTAGAGAAATGTTTCCTTCGCGGGCCAATTCTACGATTTCTTCCGAAACTTTCTTTCCTTTCGCAATTATTACAAATGGAATATCTGCCATCTCCGCTGTTCGTATAGTTTGAGTATTTGCAAGCCCGGTTATAAGAATATCAGGCTCATTTTCGAGAGTTAATACATCACTCATTAAGTCTGAAGCCACTACTGTTATTAATGATGTAGCACTATTAACAGCAATATTCAGAGGATTACCTTCAAGTATATTTATCAATTTTTCGGGCGACATATTTAACTTTTAGTATACATTAAACAATGTTACAAAAGTTACTATGTAACAAAAATGACATTAGTACATGTTTAAAAGTAACAAATGTCACTTAGAAAAACAGTAAATGTCATTTATACACTTATGTATCCTTAGTTACATTTGTTGTGTAATATTTATCACATAAACTTTGAGAGATGACAAAGATTAAATCCTTAAATGATTTGCGAAAATTGAGAGATCAGTTGCAATCTTCGATTGAACTACGCGAAAATGCAGAAAGCCCGGATGCTGTAGTTCAGGTAAAAGTTGGAATGGCTACCAGTGGAATTGCCTCAGGTGCACGCGAAGTATTTAACTTTTTCGCAGAGGTTTTGCCAAAACGTGAAGTAAAGGCCATTGTGACCCAAACGGGTGATATGGGCTACAAATATGCCGAGCCTATTATTATGGTTACGCTTCCCGGGAAAAGTCCTGTTGTATTTGGTAAGGTCGATATTCCTAAAGCAGATGAGATAATTGAGAAATATATAAAGCACGGAGAGCTGGTGGATGGGATTGTACCTGAGAGTTATAAAACTATTTAATTTTTAGTGGTAAATAAAAAAATGATATGGGAATAAGTTGTGGAATAAAATTCACATTTCTGCCAAATTAATTATTGATAATGACAAAGATAAATCAGCATATACTTACTTGTGGAGGAACCGGATGTAGAGCCTCTGAAAGTAAAATATTAGCAGCCCGGTTGAAAGAGGAATTGAAAAATTTTGATTTAGACCAAAACGTTAAAGTTGTGGAAAGCGGATGCTTCGGATTTTGTGAAAAAGGACCGATAGTTAAATTACTGCCCGATAATACTTTCTATACTCAGGTAAAGCCTAAAGATGCTAAAGAAATTGTAGAAGAGCATGTTTTAAAGGGACGAAAAATAAGTCGTTTACTTTATAAGGATCCTACTACTAATGAAACTATTGATGAATCAAAATCGATGGGTTTCTACAAAAAACAAATACGTATAGCTACACGTAACTGTGGTTTTATCGATCCGGAAAATATTGGAGAATATGTAGCTCGCAATGGTTATGAAGCGCTGGGGAAAACTGTTTTTGAGTTGAAACCTGACGACATAATCAATACTATAAAAGCATCAGGACTTCGAGGAAGAGGTGGTGGAGGTTTTCCAACCGGATTGAAATGGGAACTTACTGCGAAATCGGAAAGCGAAAAAAAATATGTTGTTTGTAATGCAGATGAAGGGGATCCGGGAGCTTTTATGGACAGATCGATACTTGAAGGAGATCCGCATTCGGTATTAGAAGCAATGGCAATTTGCGGCTATGCAATTGGAGCAGATGAAGGATTAATTTACATCAGGGCAGAATACCCTTTGGCTATCGAAAGATTGAAAATAGCGATTAAGCAGGCAGAAGAAGTTGGTTTGATCGGAGATAATATTTTGGGATCGGATTTTAGCTTTAATATAAAGTTAAAATACGGTGCAGGAGCATTTGTATGCGGAGAAGAAACAGCGTTAATACATTCTATGGAGGGATTTAGAGGGGAACCTACTCTAAAACCTCCATTTCCTGCCGAACGAGGTTATTTCGATAAGCCGACAAATGTGAATAATGTTGAAACACTGGCTAATATTGCGGCTATAATAAATAAAGGTGCAGAGTGGTATTCAAGTATCGGTACCGAGAAATCGAAGGGAACGAAAGTTTTTGCCTTAGCCGGTAAAATAAATAATGTAGGCTTAATAGAAGTGCCTATGGGTACAACTCTTAGGGAAGTGATTTTTGATATTGGGGGAGGAATTAAAGACGGTAAAAAATTTAAAGCCGTACAAACAGGAGGTCCTTCCGGAGGATGTTTAACAGAGGAACATTTAGATACACATATAGATTTTGATAACCTATTGGCTATTGGATCTATGATGGGATCCGGAGGAATGATTGTAATGGACGAAGACGACTGTATGGTTTCAGTCGCCAAATTCTATCTTGAATTTACAGTAGAGGAATCATGCGGGAAATGTGCACCATGTAGAATAGGTAATAAGCGACTTCTTGAAATCCTTGAAAAAATATCAAATGGAAAAGGAACTCGTGATGATTTGTTCTTGCTTAGAAATATGAGTGAGGTAATAAAAGATTCTTCATTATGTGGCTTAGGACAGACCTCTCCAAATCCTGTTTTATCTACTCTGGATAATTTCTGGGATGAATTTGTTGAACATGTTGATGATAATAAGTGTAGAGCAGGACAGTGTAAATCGATGTTGAAATATGTGATCAGCGAAGATGACTGTGTTGGATGTACTGCATGTTTCAGAGTTTGTCCTACCGGTGCAATTACCGGAAGCAAAAAAGAAGTTCATATTATAAATCAGGATTTGTGCATTAAATGTGGAGCTTGTATGGATAAGTGTCATTTCGAATCAATTGAGCTAATCGCATAACTATCATGGGAAAAATAAATATAGAAATAGATAATAAAAAAATACAGGTAGAAGAAGGATCTACTGTATTGGAAGCAGCCAAATCTCTGGGGATTGATATACCAACTCTTTGTCATATGAATCTTCACGATTTGGATGTTGAAAATAAGCCTGCCGGTTGTAGGGTTTGTACTGTTGAGATTGAAGGGAGAAGAAATTTAGCACCTTCATGCGCCACAGATGTTTACGAAGGAATGAAAATTAAAACCAGTACAATGCGTGTTATTAATGCACGACGTACAGTAATGGAGTTTATTCTTTCCGATCACCCTAAAGATTGTCTGGTTTGTGCCAAAAACGGTGTTTGCGATTTGCAGGATATGGCAGCAAAATTAGGAGTTCGCGAAATTCCTAATCAGGAGATTTATGAAATGTCAACTTACCGACTTGATACTTCGCCTTCCATTGTTAGAAATATGGATAAGTGTATCATGTGCCGTAAGTGTGAAACTATGTGTAACGAGGTGCAGACAGTGGGTGCTTTACACGCAGTAGGACGTGGATTTGAGTCAGTGGTTAGTACACCTTTCCATATGGATTTGGAGGATACAACCTGTACTTATTGCGGTCAGTGTGTTGCTGTTTGTCCTACCGCTGCATTAACTGAAGTTGATCATACAAATAATGTTATCAGAGCTATATCAGACCCTAAGAAGACTGTTGTAGTACAAACTGCTCCGGCAGTACGTGCGGCTCTTGGAGAAGAGTTTGGTATGGAACCGGGTAATTTAGTTACCGGTCAAATGGTTTCAGGGCTAAGGGCTTTAGGCTTCGATTATGTTTTTGATACCGATTTTGCTGCCGATGTTACCATTATGGAAGAAGGTACTGAGTTGCTTGACAGGCTGGGTAAACACCTTGCCGGTGATAAAGATGTAAAATTGCCAATACTCACTTCCTGTTGTCCGGGTTGGGTAAATTTCTTCGAGACTCAGTTTCCCGATATGTTAGATATACCATCAACGGCACGTTCTCCTCAACAGATTTTTGGTTCTATTGCCAAAACATATTTTGCGGATAAGCTTGAAATCAATAGAAAAGATATGGTTGTGGTTTCTATCATGCCGTGTCTGGCCAAAAAATATGAAGCTCAACGTGATGAGTTTAAAGTAGATGAAAATCCTGATGTTGATTACTCTATTACAACCCGTGAGTTGGCACAGCTGATGAAACAAGCTAACATGAACCTTGTAAATCTGCCGGAAGAAGATTTCGATCAACCTATGGGAGAGTCAACCGGAGCCGGTGTTATTTTCGGAACAACAGGAGGTGTAATCGAGGCCGCTACCCGTACAGCTTACGAAGTTCACACTAAGAAAGAGCTGGAAAACGTTGAGTTTAAACAGTTGAGAGGTATGGAAGGTATACGCGAAGCAACGATAGATTTTGACGGATTAGATATAAAAATAGGTATTGCTCACGGACTTGGAAATGCACGCAAGCTGCTTGAAGATATACGTTCAGGGAAATCAGAATTTCACGCGATTGAAGTTATGGCTTGTCCGGGTGGATGTATTGGTGGAGGCGGACAGCCTTATCACCACGGTGATTCTGGTATTCTTAAGAAAAGAGCTCAGGCACTTTATAGAGAAGACGAAGGTAAAGCTAAGAGAAAATCTCATTTAAATCCGGCCGTAAAAAAGGTTTATGAAGATTTTCTGGGAGCTCCGATGAGTGAGAAAGCACACCATCTGTTGCATACTAATTATTTTAATAAGTGTGCCACCGGACCAGAGATTGTTAATGATTAAAAATATTGTTTGAGGTTTGATGTTCGATGTTTGCGGTTAATAGCCCCAAACATCAACTCCCAAACCCCAAACTCCAAACATTAGAATTATGTCAATAGTTTGTGAAAAAGATAAATTACAGTTACAGCACCAATTGCGAATAAAAGAAATTTGCAAGGGTTTTAATGGTAAACATTCAGAGTTGATAAATATACTTCACGCCTGTCAGGGCTACTTTGGTTATTTGCCTGCCGAAGTACAGGAAGCAATTGCAATGGAAATTAATATGCCGGTTTCGAAAGTATACGGAGTAGTTACTTTCTATTCTTTCTTTACTATGAAACCTAAAGGGAGATTCCCAATTTCTATTTGTACCGGAACAGCCTGCTATGTAAGAGGTGCTGATAAATTAATAGATGAATTTAATCGTGAATTAGGAATCGATCTTGGTCAAACAACCGAAGATGGTAAGTTTTCTATGAGTAGTTTACGATGCGTGGGAGCATGTGGATTGGCTCCGGTTGTTATGATAGGAGATAAAACTTATGGTCATGTTTCGCCAAATAAGGTGAAAAAGATTTTGAAAGAGTATAAGGATGAGGAATAAGTAACGTCATTCAGGTTAAGTGATAGTAAAGAGAAAAAAGAATGAAATTCATACCACAAGAATATAAAATTAAGGATGAGCCAATGAAAGAATTCATCGATAAAGATGAATTATGGGACTTCATTGACAATGCCGATACCAGTGCTGAAAATATAAGGGCAATTATTGCAAAATCAATATCTAAAGAAAGATTGAATTTAGCAGAAGTTGCCAGTTTAGTACAAACTACCGACCCTGGTTTAGTAGAAGAAATTAAAGAAGGCGCACGATTGCTTAAACGTAAAGTATATGGAAACAGAATAGTTTTATTTGCTCCATTATATGTTGGTAATTTATGCGCAAACAATTGCGAATATTGTGGTTTTAAAGCTTCGAACAAGGAAGCGAAGAGAGTTACGCTGAACAACCGGCAGTTAGTGGAAAATGTTGAAGCCTTAGAAGATAATGGTCATAAACGTTTGATTTTGGTATATGGTGAGCACAAAAACTATTCACCGGAATTTATTGCTGAAAATGTAAAAGCTGTTTACAAAGTAAAGAAAGGAAATGGCGAAATCAGACGTGTAAATATCAATGCTGCACCACTGGATATTGAAGGTTTCAGAACAGTTAAAGAAGCCGGAATTGGAACTTTCCAGGTTTTTCAGGAAACATATCATACGGAGGCCTACTCAAAATACCATACAAAAGGTAAAAAAGCTGATTTCGGAAACAGATTGACATCATTAGACAGAGCACAGGAAGCAGGATTGGACGATGTAGGTATCGGTGCTCTATTCGGTTTGTACGACTGGCGTTTCGAAGTAATGGGGCTGGTACGTCATACCAATCACCTGGAGGCTTGTTATAATGTTGGTCCGCATACTATTTCTTTCCCGCGTATTCAGGATGCTCTGGAAAATAATGTTTCAGAAGAACATTTGGTAAGTGATGAAGATTTTACGAAGCTGGTTGCGATATTAAGATTAGCGGTTCCATACACAGGATTGATTCTTACGGCGCGTGAGCCACAGGAAATAAGAAAAGAAGTTTTACAGTTTGGATGTTCACAGGTTGATGCCGGTACCAAAATAGAAATGGGAGCTTATGCGGAGGATACATTAAAAAAGCAAAAATTAAATAATGAGCAGTTCCAGATAAACGATGAGCGTTCGTTAGCAGATGTTATTGATGAATTGATTGAAACTGATTACCTGCCTTCTTTTTGTACTGCCTGTTACAGAGCAGGTAGAACCGGTGAGCATTTTATGGAATTCTCGGTTCCCGGCTTTATCAAAAAGTTCTGTACTCCAAATGCGATTTTAACATTGGCAGAATATGTAGAAGATTATGCCAGACCGGAATCGAAAGATAAAGGTTGGAGTTTGATAGACAAGAATTTGATTGATTTAGAACCAAAATTAAAATCGAAAGTTGAAAAACGATTGGAGTTGGTTAAAGAAGGAGAGAGAGATTTGTATTTTTAGATTAGTAAAAGAGTAGATGAGTAATGGAGTAGAAGAGTAAAAGAGGTTTATTGATTATTCTGTTTCACTGCATTACTGTTTCATAGAATCACTAATAACATGAAAAAACCTAAAGACATAAAACCACACATAGGAATTTTCGGCAGACGAAATACCGGAAAAAGTTCTTTTATTAACTTTTTGAGCGGGCAGGAAACTTCTATTGTTTCTCCTGAAGCCGGAACAACTACTGATCCTGTGAAAAAATCTATTGAAATTTTTGGAATAGGACCTGCTGTTATTATTGATACTGCCGGGATTGATGACGTAGGCGAATTAGGAAAAAAGCGTATTGAAAAATCAATAAAAGCTATTGACCTGATAGATATGGCTGTATTGATTATTTCCGGGAACCTGTTCGGTGAATTTGAAATTGATCTGCTTAATAGTTTCGAAAAGAAGAAAGTTCCTTTTTTGATTATTCACAATAAGGTTGATGTTGATGTATTGCATCCGGAACTTTTACTTAATATTAAAGAAAAAACAGGTTCTGAATGTCTGCAAATTTCAACTTTTAATAAAAAAGATAAAGAAGCTGTAATTGAAGATTTCAAAAAAACAATTCCCGAAACAGCCTATAAAAACAAAGCTCTTTTTGATGGTTTGTTGAAACAAAAGAGCACTGTTTTGTTGGTTACTCCGATAGATTCTGAAGCTCCGGAAGGTAGAATGATCCTGCCTCAGGTTATGGCTATTCGTAATGTTTTGGACGAAAACTCTATTTGCGTGGTTGTAAAAGAAAGTGAATTGTACGATGTAATGTCGTGGGGAATGAAATTTGATTTGGTTGTTACCGATAGTCAGGCGTTTGACTATGTATCAAAGATGGTTCCGCAAGATACTTTACTAACGAGTTTTTCAATTCTTTTTGCAAGGCTGAAAAGCGATTTCTATCATTATTTAGGCGGTACAAGCAGGATTTCGTCACTAAGTGACGGAGATAAAGTTTTGATACTTGAATCTTGCACTCATCAGGTAAGTTGTGACGATATCGGGAGATTTAAGATTCCAAAATGGCTGACTGATTTTACCGGTAAAAAATTAGACTATGAGTTTATTTCAGGATTTGATATTCCCGAAGAAGATATAGAAAAATACTCTCTGGTAGTACAATGTGGAGGTTGCGTAGTAACAAAAAAGCAGTTACAAAACAGAATTCAACCGGCTATTGATGCAAGAATACCTGTTACTAATTACGGGATGGCGATAGCTTATGTAAACGGTATTTTTGAAAGAGCGATTAAACCGTTTTTTGCTATAGAGACTGAGAGAGCCGGAATAAGAGATTAAAGGATTATAGGATTAGTTAATCATATTATCTGAAAAAATGATTCAAAAAATATTAAATACCGAAAACTACACAAAACAAAATCTGGTCAAACTTCTTCAGTCGGAAGGTAATGACAGGAAATTACTGTTTTCTAAATCATCAGCTGTAAAAGAAGAACATATCGCAAATATAGTTTATTTGCGTGCCCTGATAGAATTTTCCAATCACTGCGAAAAAGACTGTTTGTATTGCGGAATAAGGAAAAGTAATTCATCCCCAAAAAGATATACAATTCCTCAGGAAGAAGTAAATAAAACAATAGATTCAGCCATAAATAAAGGATATTCTTCTATTGTAATTCAAGCCGGAGAATGTAAGGATGAAGAGTTTATAGAAACGATCAATAATGCTCTTATTTATGCAAAAGAGCAGAGTGGGAATAAATTAGGAATTACACTATCACTGGGCGAGCAGGAAAAATCAACTTATCAAAAGTGGTTTGATTTGGGAGCTCACAGATATTTACTGCGAATAGAATCGTCTAGTAAAGAGCTGTTCGAAACTATACATCCCCGAAACGAAAATCATTCTTTTGAAACCAGACTACAAAAGCTTAAAGAACTAAAAGAAATTGGATTTCAGGTAGGTACAGGAGTTATGATTGGTTTACCAAATCAAACTTTGGAAGATTTAGCCGATGATTTACTTTTTATGAAAGCTTTCGATATTGATATGTGTGGAATGGGACCATATATTGTTAGTCCTGATACGCCATTAGCAAAACTTGCTCATAAAATTCCATCTGAAGAAAGTAGAATTGATTTGAGTTTGAAGATGATTGCGCTTTTAAGACTTTTGATGAATGATATTAATATAGCTTCTACAACGGCTCTTCAAACATTGACGGAAAGAGCCAGAGAGGAAGGGATTAAAGTAGGTGCAAATATTATTATGCCAAATCTTACAGCCGTAGATTTTAAAGAGAGCTATAAACTTTATAATAAGAAAACCGATCTTAAATCGCACGATGATACCTTAGCAGCTATTAACCTGCAGATGGAAAGAGTTGGCCATAAAGTTGAAATTGGAAAATGGGGAGATTCTTTACATTTTGAAAAAAAGTGTTGCCATAAACTTATTTGATATTAATTAGCAAAACCTTTTACCCCATCTCCTTCTTTATAATGTTCGTTTACACTTACAGGTAATGTTGCCGAAAGGTGTTTTCCTCTGATTAAAAGATCTGAAACAGACTTATGGAAAAATTCATTTTCCTGATATGTAATAATTATGTTTTCTGCCATTTCAACATTTTCGAAATGGTTTAAGGCATAAGCATTTCCAAATAGAATAAAAGTTACTTTTTTACTTGAGAATAACTCTTTTAGAACCGGTAATGCCTGAACCGGAATATCAAAATTATTAATTGGCTTTATGTTTAAACCGTGAACTGATATTACAATCCTGTCATGATTTTTTATATCTCCGACTATTTTTTTCAGTGCAGAAATTTCATTTTCAGTATTCCATGAGAAATGATCGTTATTAGGGAAACTATCAACTAAGCTTTCTGCAAAGCTGTTTGTATATGTTCTCTGTACTGCTGCCTGTTGATGGTGTTGGATCTGAGCCCATTTTGAAAGTGAAATATCTTTATTGCTGATGTACAGAAATGCAGTTGAACTATTTTTATCTACTGAAATTTTTCCGTTGTATTTCAATAATGTAGTTGCTGCATCGGCCAGCTTTTCGTTTAATCTGTCGCTCTCTTCATTATTGATTTCTTCAACTATGTTTTCGAGCTTTACATTCTGTATTTTATCCAGTTTCATCCATTGTTTTACGGCGAGAATTTCACGACATTTATCTTCTATATATTTCTCGGAAATATTAGAGTTGAGAACATCAGAGTGAATTTTATTTATTGCTTTTTCCAGATCAGTGCTTAGTGAAATCATATCATTACCTGCGTAAATGGCAATAGGGTCTGCTTCACCGGCATTGTAGAAATTTGTAATTCCCTGCATATCGAAAGCGTCACTGATAACCAAACCTTTGAAATTAAGCTTTTCTTTTAACAATTCATTTATTGCCTTTTTCGAAAGTGAAGCCGGAATATCTTTTTCGTTGTCAATTGAAGGAATATGTAGGTGAGCCGACATGATACTTGATGCTCCGGCCTCAATCATTTTTTTAAACGGATATAGGTCTATTTCGTCTATTTGTTCAAAGCTGTGGTTTAATACCGGCATTCCAAGGTGAGAGTCAGTATCAGTATCTCCGTGACCGGGGAAATGCTTGGCATTATCCAGTATATTTTCGCTCTGCAGGCCTTTAATGAATGCTACTCCTTTATTGGCAACCCTATATTTGTTTTCGCCGAATGACCTGTAATTAATAACAGGGTTTTCAGGGTTGTTGTTAATGTCTACAACCGGAGCCAGAGGACTTTGTGAACCAATTCTTTTAAGCTGTTTTGCCAAATTTTTTGCATAGTCATATATAAGAGAATCTTCTTCAATAGCTCCTAATGCCATGTTGTACGGGAAGGTTACAGCATCGTCAAGTCGCATTCCAAGACCCCACTCTGCATCGATATTTATAAAGATTGGTATTTTTGCCTCTTGTTGAAATTTATTGGTCAGATAAGCCTGATTTTTTATGTTACCCTGAAAAAATGTGATACCACCAATATTGAATTTTTTAATGCTCTCTATAACCCTGTATACATTTTCAGATTCTATATCAGTAGAGAATGCTTCAACAATAAATAATTGTCCAATTTTTTCTTTCAGGTTTAACGACTGAAGTTTTTTGTTAACCCACTTACTGTCAAGATATTTTTTATATGGCGCTGCACTCATTTTTTCATTTTTTAAGTGTGCAAATGTAGTAATTTATGGCGGTTAAGATTAATGTAAAATTATAGATTATTGAGGCAATCTATCATTACATTTGTAAAGCAAATTATCAATGCTAACTTGTAATTTTTTCTATTATGTCACAGTTTTATGGAAAGCTTTTCGAAAATCACAGGAGAATAGAAGAGAACCCTCATCTGGAGAAAGTTATTGAGCTCTCTGACAGGTTGTTGAAGCTTTTATTTCCGGAACGATGTTCGAAGGAATATATGATGCAACGGGAGCTGGAATTGGATTTTGAAGAATTGCAAATAGAGTTTATTCATCTTGTATCAAAGGTTAAACCATTTTTGAAAGATTCCTGCGAGCAAATTGTAGAAAAGTTCTTTTCAAAAATCCCTGATATCTATGAGGAAATAAAGAAAGATGCAACCGCAATTGCCAATAATGATCCTGCAGCTAATGATGAGTTAGAGGTTATTAAAACATATCCGGGTTTTTATGCAATAGCAGTTTACAGGCTGGCACATGAATTACATCTGTTGAATGTTCCTTATATTCCAAGGGTTCTCACCGAAGGTGTTCACAGTAAAACGGGAATAGATATCCATCCGGGGGCAACAATAGGCTCAAGCTTTTGTATAGATCATGGTACCGGAATTGTTATTGGAGAAACATGTAAGATAGGGGAGAATGTTAAGGTATACCAGAATGTAACTTTAGGAGCCTTAAGTGTAGATAAAAATATGTCGGATACAAAGAGGCATCCTACTCTGGGCAATAATGTAATAGTATACTCCGGTGCTACAATTTTAGGGGGAGAAAGTGTTATTGGAGATAATACAATTATCGGAGGTAACGTTTGGCTAACCCATGGCGTTCCTGCAAATGTAAAAGTTTACAACAGGTCTGAGGTAGTTATTAAAGAATAAAGATCAAAGATACCTGCCTGCGTGACTCAGTTAGGCAGGAAAGATCAAAGAAAAAAGATACCTGCCTGCGTGACTCAGTCAGGCAGGAAAGAAAAAAGATAAAAGAAAAAAGATAAAGCGACGAAGGAGCTTCAGCGAGCAACCGTTGAAAAACGAAGTGCCAGCGAGCTAAAAGAAAAAAGATCAAAGATAAAAGAGGAAAGATAAAAGAGGAAAGATAAAAGAGGAAAGAATGAAGCCTGCCACACTTTGCTTGGATAAAATATTGAAGGATAAAGTTTGTTTACTGTTGTGGCAAAGTCTAAAATCTAATGTCTACATACTAAATGTTAAATACTAAATGTTAAATAAGAATGCCGTATAGAAACGTAAAACACATTTTTTTCGATTTAGATCACACACTTTGGGATTTTGAAAAGAACTCAGAGGAAGCTCTGGGTGAAATTATTTCGCAATGCAGGGAGTATTGTGATTTTAGGTTTACTATTGACGAGTTTCTTGATGTATATAAGCCGCTGAATGTATTGATGTGGAAATTATATAGAGAAAATAAAATCACAAAAAACGAACTGCGTATAAGAAGGTTTTCCGATGCATTAGATCATTTTGGGATTAGTGATTTGGGGGTTGCAAATCATATGGCATATGCTTATGTGAGTATTTCACCCAGGAAAACAAACCTCTTTCCTCATGCAATGGAAGCCTTAGAATATTTAAACGAAAGATATAAGCTGCATATTATTACAAATGGCTTTGAGGAGATACAGTTTACAAAGTTGAAGATGTCGAATATAGAGGTGTTTTTCGATGAGGTAATAACTTCGGAAGCTATTGGTGTAAAAAAGCCGGATCCTTTAATTTTTTCATATGCTTTGGAGAAAACCGGTGCTAAACCGCACGAAAGTTTGATGATTGGCGATAATTACGAAGCAGATATTTTGGGAGCACTGAATTCGAAAATGCCGGCCATATATTTCAATATGGATCAGAAAAATGAGCTGCACGCGAATGTTAGGCAAATTACAAACTTGAAGGAGTTGACGAGTTTTTTGTGATACTCCACGTTTTTTATACTTTGCGCTCTTTGCGCGATCCTTTGTGTACTTTGCGGTTAAACTTTCATTACTGTACCTCAGGGTGCTTCAGTTGAATCGCCTGCAGTTAATAATAATGCCTCATATTTTAACTCCAGGGTAGATGCTATTTTTACAGCTTCCTTCAGTATGTTTTCATCTGTCGATTTTAATTTCAATATTAAATCTCCGTTGTTTAACGTATCAACACTCCATTCTAAAACATTTTCTTTATGCTCTATATTATAAGCTTTTTTTAAAGAGTTTACAGAAGTTTCGAATACTGATATTCTGTCGCCTTTAGAAACATTTTGGCATGAAATAAGTGAGATAATAATAAGTAGTATCGGTAAGATTTTTTTAAACATAGTCAGATTTGTGATTATTTCCTCTATGATACTCATAGAAAAAAAATATTGCAGGGGAAAGGTAATAATAAATTAAGCCTTCATTGGAAGGTAGTTATTCATGAAGGCTTAACTGTATAATATTATGGATGTCTTATTTAGTCAGCGTTGTGAAAGATTTTCCAATATTTTTACCCATTTTCGAAAATGAATAGTCAAAAGCTCCGAACATCTGGCTAATATAGTACTTCCCAATTGGGCTTTCCCATATTTTAATGTATTCATCCAGTTTTTCATCGCTTATGTCTTTATACGTATATAGTGACATTGCAATAATTTGATTTGTCATTTGTTGGGAGAAATCTGCGGGTAGTGATTCGTTCAACCTGTTTTTGATTTCTTCTTGTGATATTTGCTCCTTATTTGGCATACTGTAATTAACTCCTTTTATCATTGCAAGAACCACATTGTTTAACAAATTAACCAACATTTCAGATGTTCCAAGTTCATTGTTGAGTGTTACTAACTGTTGAATTCTTTCCTGTGAAGGAGGGTTATTTTGCATATTCTGAAAAAATGCAATTTGTTCCTGCTGATTTTTTGGATCATTAGCTTCAAGTTCCACTTTGTTAAACTCCTTCATTAGAGGATTATCATATATCGAAATTACTTTCTTTAAACTGTCTTCGTTTGAATTCAGTTCAAAGTATTCTATAATGTATTTTTCGGCATCTTTAGAGTTTAATCCTGATTTCATTATTGAATTGAACTTCTGAAAGTCCTCCTCAGTCTTAAACGAAGATTTCTTGGCAGCAGCCTGTGCTTCAAATATCGCATCGAATTGCTTTATTTGCTCTGTTGATCCGGTTTTTCCAAGTAGTTCTACTACAGTTTCATGTTTACTTTGTGAGAAAGCTGTTAAACTAAATAGAGTTATTGATAATAAGGTGAAAAATTTAATCTTCATTTTTTTTTTGATTAATTATAGGTGATTATTTATTTACTGAAGTTTTATATTTTATGAAGAATCATCGCCGGGTGATAGAAATGATTTATCGCTATCAATCGAATTCTCATATTTATAAGGGGCTAAAAATAATGATTTATACTAAATGAATTTCAGAAAGTATTATTAAAACCAAAATATTCGCTTTTCACACCCTGCATAAGTCTTCAAAAACCAAAATATTTCATTATTTCGCATATGTAAAATAGCAGCAGCTAGCAACCAGTAACCAGCAACCGGTAACTATAAGTGAATTGTATATTTTTTTAGGGTTTATTGAGTGTAAAAGCAATGGCAGAGTAGCTGGTGTTATTATTTGCATACTCTGCCATCATAACTATTTAATATTTTTTTAAAATATTGTCAATTAGTTTGAACCCAGCATAACTGTAAATCCAACTTTTAATCCGAAAGTCCCTATTACCATTCTTTCGTTATCTTCATTATCTTCTTTGTCTTTTACAGTTAAGGAGTTATAGCCTGCCAAAAAGTCAAGAGTTACTTTATCTCCCAGTGGAGCAGCAATTCCTACTCCTCCTCCAAATGACATTATTCCTGTTTTAGACTCTTCAACACCCCCATCATCCTCGTATTTATCTTTAAGAGATCCGAAAGAACTGTTTAGTTCGAAATATGGCAGCACTTTTGATGTTGGAATATAATACCTTATAAATGGACCTGTAGAAAACAATGTTTGAGTGTATTTATAATCCCCGTCACCATTTTTACTAGATGAAAAAGCAAGATTGAAATTAAGTCCCATAGCTAAATTATCACTAACAAAATATCCCGCTTTTGGCAATAAATTAATGTTTGTCATTTTTTCAGTATCTGAGTCGTCGTCCTGTCCATCACTTTTAAATTTTATTGATGTAAATCCAATATTCATTAAATCGGAGCCTGTACCTGCTATACTAAGGGTAGAGGATACTCCAATTAGAACATTTCCTTTGTTTGTTTGTGTCGTCTGGGCATTTAGTAAGCCCATGCCTATTGTTAATAATAGGACTGTTAAGAGTGATAAATTCTTCATAATATTTCATTTTTAGTTTATCATATACTTAAGTTCATAATTCTAATCATATATATACTTATTAACGGTTATTTCCAACATTGCAGTTATACCGGCAGCAAGAATTAATTCTGTTTTTTCATCAAGATTATTTCCCAGCCAAACTATACAATCGTTTTGTCCCATGGTTCCGCCGCCATAATATTGAAATGCAGCGACTGATTCCTGATCGTAATAGAATTCATAACCTGAAGCAGGTGGTATGGGGAAGTTATCAAAGTACGTCCATTCCTCATCAGAGGTAATATGATATATTAAGAATTTTTCCTCACCATTGGTAAGTACGGCATAGTAATCACTTCCTTCTTCTACATCGAATTTTTCTATCATGAATAATGACCATATTTCGGTAGTGTCTTTCTCAATAGTAATAAAAGCTGCAAAATCGAGCGAATTAAGCAGGAGCTCATCCTCACCTGCAGTAAAATGAATGTCGTAATCTCTGTTGTTGATTGTTAAAAATTCTATCTCATGAGTAGCCTTTATATTTATTTCTTTCGTGGCTCTTACCCAGGCAGCCATCCCGTTTGTTTTGTTCATTAATTTCAACGAGAATTTATGGGAGGTTTCACTTTCCGATTTTGTGCCAAAAAAGTTTGAACTGCTCTTTGTTTTTTCCCATCCCGATTTACTTTCAACAACAGCGTAATCGCCGAAACTTATTTTGTGGGTTTTACCCATCCATTGTGTGCCAAGTTTTACCTTGAATTTTTGCGAATTTGACGAAAGATTTTCGCTTATGATAAGAGGTTTGGGAGTGCCACACCCAAATAAGATAAGGAGTAGTAAGAAGAAATATAGCTTAATATTATGATAAGCCCCTAACATTCATTTTTAGCTTAAATGAATATAATTAGAATTAAAAATATATGGTTTAGAATGCTGTTTGAGTAAGTATTATAAAGGTAGGGAATTTATTGGCTAAATTAAAATCCACATTGGCCATAAAAAAAAGAGACTGTCTCAAACGGTGCTATGCTGCACTAATGAGACAGTCTCCTGTACTTTTGATTTTATTTACTTAAAGGAAAGTTCTTATTTTTTAGGTAACTCCTCTTCTAATTTTTTAAGCTGATTTTTCTCTCCTAAAATGATCTCTTTCATTTTGTTGATTTTTTCTTCAGCCTGTTTTATTTTATCATTTTTATCCTTGGCTTCTTCAGTGCTAATTTCTCCTTCTTTCTCCTGTTTTAGCACTTTTTCTTTAGCCTCTTTTATTTTTTCGTCATAGCTCTTAACTTTTTCTTCCTGAGCTTTAACGTCTTTATCAGCCTCTTCTCTTTTTGCTTCTGCTTTAGCCATTGCATCTTCAGATCTCTGTTTCCCGAAATCTTTTCCTCTCATCTCGCCTTTGTTTTTACCATAGGCGTTTCCTTTGTTTTCCTTGTCTTCAGATTTGTTTTTCTTCTTCTCTACAGACTTTTTCTCTTTAGCCTGTTTATCATCTTCTTTAAGCTCCTCTTCTTTAGAATCGGCTTTTTCGTTTTTCTTCCCTTGCTGCTCTTTTTCTTGAACAAGTTCGGTATTTTGCTTGTTTTTGCCCTTGTTTCCTTTTTGTCCGTTTCCTTTTTCCTGAGCATTAGTAACTTGTAATGCCGCGAATATAGCTAGAGCTAGTAGTACTTTCTTCATCGTATTATAGTTCGTTTAATAGGTTTTCAACCTGGTTTTGTAGAGTGTCAATTTTTGCTTTTGAAGAATCCAAAACTTCATCTAACTTTTGGTTAGACTGTTCGATAGCTTCGATTTTTTCTTTTGATAATTCAATTTTTTCTTCCGTTTTTTCTGTTCCTTCCGAACATGACAACATTAGTCCTAAAATAGGAAGCAGTAGGATGCTTTTTTTCATTTTTACTTATTTTAATTGTTAATATTTAGTTCTATCCGGTATTCAATTTGCCAGATAAATATAGTGGTTTAAATCAATTTATATAATACTCAAATGTGAATAATAACAAATAGACCAAAACAAAGTTGAAACGGTTTATTTTTTCAGTACCTCAATTAGAGGTGGATAATAAGTTATAGGGGTAGAATGTGGCCAAAAGTAATATTTTTCTTTTACCGAATTAAGAAAAATTCTACGGTTGTGGTTATTTGGACGATAAACTTTCCAAATTCACATCACATTTGCATTCCAACCTTTGGACGACCCTGATGACTTGTTTTCAATTCCATAAATATTTGACCGAAAACATATAGTATAAATTTTGTCAGGGGTGTGCGGAAAATAATTTAATTCAGGATCTTTTTCATATCCAGTTTCGATAGCCCGTTGTAGAAATTAATACGGGCTATAAACTCTCCAATAGCGAAAAGAGCTATGCTTAACATATAGTGAAACGACAGGGCAAGTGAGACATATGCCAGTGCCACAAACGTGAAACGCAGTGCAATTGCCGCTGTGTTTTTCTTCGCTTTGTTGAGATTGAGGATCGTGAAAAGTGCCAACCTCAGTAGCATTATTACAAGCAGGACGTTGTATAATCCGGCAAATAGGAGGTAGAACGAAAGTGCTACAAATACAGCCTGTGCCGAATGTATTTTTATTTTGTTGTTTCGCTGTACAGGGCGGTATAGCATATCTATGGCAATTAGCAGTAGCATTCCCTGTATCAGAATTATGTAATCGGGGATGTTGTAAATAAACAGATCGATAAATGCAGAGGTCGAGAATGTTGCGAAAAGAAAAATTTCTCTGCTCAACCACGATTTGCGTATGTTGAGTATCGCACGCCAGAATCTCAGTTTTTGTCCCAGATGCATAAGGCTTAAAACAGATGCTATTCCAGCAGTTGCTATAAATGCTATTTTAGAAATAAGGCTCGCTTCGTTAAAATTAATACTCGCATAAAGCGGTATCATTATCGCAATTACCGAAGTAAATATCAGCAGTGGAACTTCGTCGGCAGCTGTGATGTCTTTCTTGTGTTTTACTACTTTCTGTTCTTCCTCAATTGGATCGAACAAACTCATATCCATTTTTGGCCCTTTACTATCTCTCAGTTCTATTATTTCGATAGACGGAATAGTGTTTATTGGGAGATGCAGATTGTTGTGTAATGTTGTTTTGTCAACTTCGCCGGAGGAGAAATCAAGTGCTCCCGTTGGGCATGTGCTAACACAGGCGGGTTGTTCGTTTTGTATAAGTCTTTGTTCGCAGAAATTACATTTAGAAACCACACCTTCTGCAAAACTGTATTTTGGAGCGTCGTAGGGGCAGTTCCATGTGCAGTACTGGCAACCGATGCACTTATCGGCTTCGTGGATAATAGCACCTGTCAGCAGGCTTCGCGAATAGGCTTCGGCAGGGCAGTTGTCCATACAAACAGCTTCCTCGCAGTGGTTGCACGACATGCTGAAATTAAAAAGACCTAATCCCGGTATTTTATTGGCGTTACTCTTGTTTATATTTCGCCAGTTTTCGGGTTCCTGCAGTCCGTTTTCGTTAATACAGGCAACAACACAGGCTTCACAGCCCACGCACTTATTTTCATCGAATATGAAATAATTTTTGCCCATTATTTAGTTAACTTTTTCAACTTCAACCATATTGTCGTGAAAGGCTGTTCCATGACCCATGTCTGTTTCTCTTCCCTTCGATAAAAGGTTCGGACTTCCGCCTTCGGAGTTCCAGTATCCGTTTGTAATAACAATATTTCCCGGACGTATGCTATTGTCAATCTCTGCTTTAATTTGCAATTCACCTCTTTTGTTAAACACCCTTATCAGGTCGCCGTGTTTTATTCCGCGTTCCTTCGCATCGCGGTAACTCACTGTCGCCACAGGGTAGGGTGCAAGCGATCTGATAGACTTTAAATTCCCGAATTGCGAATGTATCCTGTTTTTCGTATTCGGACTCATCAGACTTAAGGGATATAATTGCTTTTTCTTACTCTTTTGACCTTCGATAAGGGCTTCGTAGCTTGGAAGAGGATTAACTCCCCATAATTTAGCCGAGCGTTCTGAGTAAAGCTCTATTTTGCCCGATGGTGTATTGAATTTCAGATCCGCGAAAGCTATTTCCTCCAGTCCGGGTGCCAATATCGGCCCCTGTTTTAGTTTTTCGAGAGATAAGTCTTTGTATTTGTCCAGATATTTATTCAGCCACTTATCTATTGCCTCGTCGTTTGGAGCAGGGAAGTTCTTTTCAATTACATCGCTGTCGAAATTTAACCTTCTGGTAAGCTCGTAATATATTTCACTTTCGGGTTTTACCTCATCCGGTGGATTTACCACTTTTTGCTTTAACTGCACATAAGGATTCCAGTACGAACCAATAATATCGCTCTGTTCGAACATCGATTTTGCAGGAAGTATTATATCTGCTTCCCGTGCGGTGTCGGTCATAAACTGATCAACCACAACTACGAAATCGAGTTTTCTAAAGGCTTCTGTGTTTTTGTTAGTATCGGGGTTTTGGCTGATAGGATTACCCCTTTCAACCCATGCCATTTTCAATTCCGGATTTTTCGTAGCGAGCATGCTTTCGCCCAATATGGCAGTTGGAATACTTCTTCTGTTAGGAAAATCGCTTTCTGCCGATGGGAAATAGTTTTCCGGTTCCTTAAGCTCGTCGAATACATATGATTGCAGATTTGCGTAATGCCAGCAGGCTCCCTTTTTACCAATATTTCCGGTAATGGCCGATAAGGCAAGTATACATCTTGTAGTTTGACCACCGTTTGTATATCGCTGCATTCCAAAACCCGGAATAAGAGTCATGGGTTTTATTGTTCCGATAAGTTCGGCTAATTCTTCTATAAAGCTTACTGGAACACCACATTCAATACTCGCTTCCCCGATAGATAAATTCTCTATGCTTTTAGCGAATTCATCAAAGCCATGAACATGCTTTTTTACAAATTCGGAATCGTAATTTTTATTGTCGATAATAATTTTTGCTACAGCGAGAGCAAGTATAGCATCCGTTCCCGGAATAGGCTGAATCAACAAATCTGCTCTTTCGGATGAAGGAGTTCTACGGGGATCTATTACCACGAGTTTAGCTCCATTGTGCTGTGCTTTTTCTATCGGAATCATTTGATGCACGTTGCTTTCAACAGGATTTTTCCCCCAAACAACTATCAGCTTCGAATTTTCCAGATCCCAGGGAACATTGTGCTTGTTCTCTCCGAGGGTAAGTCGGCCGGCTTCCAAACCCGCAGGCCAGCATAGGTTTCCGTAAACAGTTGTTGCTCCGCCAAAGAGTTTCCAGAATTTAGAGGAGATATCGTTTAGTAAGCCCGACATTCCACTGGCGGCGTAATACAATATGGAGTGACTTCCGTAATTATCCTTAAAATAATTTAGTTTTTGGCTTATGGAATCAAAAGCTTCATCCCACGAAACACGAACATAATCGCCATTTACCTTTTTAAGAGGGTAGGTGATACGCTCATCAGAATTTGCCCGTTCAACATAGCTCAATCCTTTTAAACAAGGACCCTCGGGGGTTGACTTATTTAAACTTTGCGGATCTATCCTAACAACTTTGTCATCTTCAACATGAACTTTAAAAGAGCATGTGCTGTAACAGTTCCTCGGACAGGCTGTGTTGAATTGTTTCATAGCTTATTTTCTACAGAGAGCTAAATTGATTTACAAAGTTAATTTAATAGTAATACGAATTGAAGAAAAATGGGTTGCTATATTCTTTGATCTTTTATCCACGAAGAGCGTGACAGACTTTCCTCCCTTCGGCTACGCTCAGGGCATGCTTTTTTCTTTTAGCTTGCCGGCACCAACTTTTATTCCTAGCTGTTCATCGGCTAAGCCGAGACACAGTGTTCGCTGAATTTCATTTCGTCTTTCCTGCCTGACTGAGTCACGCAGGCAGATATCTTTTAGAGTTAATCGTTTATATTTTGGAATTTCATTCTTCAATAAATTCGATTGTCTTTTCTATCGACTTTTTAGAGTCATTTCCAATCCAAAATAGATGTCCCCATTCGTTTTGAAGGATTTCTATTTTAGAATTTTCAATCATAATATTCGCATGTTTCGGATGTTCTATTGAAACACTATTGTCATTCTCACTATGAATAATTAGAGTTCGGCATTTAATATTTGTAATTATCTTATCATTGGTGTTTTGGTCAATGTCATTTTGAAATCCTGTTTTAGAATTGTAGTGTTTCATTGTAGAAATCAACTCTTGAATGTCATCTTTTTTTAATTTGTGAACTGGGTTTTTTGAAAACTGTGTATAAAAACTCTTTGCTATCATATTTGGAAAAATCCTTGAAAAGAATCTAATCATTCCCCAAACAATTTTCTCAATTTTTGGATTGAACATCTTTTTAGCAGTTTTATATATTTTCCCTCGTTCATCAAGCCATTTTTTTGAAATAGCAGATGCTAAAATCAACTTGCTTACTTTGTTTGGATAATTACTTGCCAATTCAATTGCTGTCAATCCACCCGCAGAAATTCCATAAACAATTACGTTGTCTACTGATAAATGATTTAGTAATTCTACAATTAAGTCCGCTGCTTGTCCGGGAGTTTTATTATTATTCAAAGGTGTTTTTCCGTATCCTGGACGAGAAGGGGTTATCAATTGAAATTTATCTAAATCAAGTCCTTTATGGCAAAGAGTTTCATTGCAATTTGAATGTCCACCGTGCACAAATATTATTGGAATTCCTTTTCCTACTGAATTGTATTCAATTTCTCCAAGTCTTGTATTTAGAATTTTACTACTCATTATCTCGTTTATCCTGCTTGCATACTACGGTTTGAATATGGTGCGTTTGTCATTTTAACACCTCTAGCTTTCAGGTTGCTACTATATTTATTAATTGCTACAAACTTTAAAATTAGTACTTTTTGCCAAATGCATTATATTTTTGTTGCCCAATGTTATTGTTCTTCTAAAAGTTCAACAGTAACCAGATAGGCACAATGATCTGATGCTATGGAATCCCGGATAACCTCTGTTTTAAGTGTTTTCCATCTGTTTTTTGGATAAAACATCACATAGTCAAGCTTTTCAATAGGTTCATTAGATGGGAATGTAGCTTCAGGTTTGTCTTTGTTGTATGAAGCAAACCATATTTCCTCAAGAATATTAATAGGCGTACTCCCCGGGATAGCATTTAAGTCGCCTGCCAAAATAGTAGGGTATTTATTCAAAGAAAAAACTTCATTGATCTTTTTCGCTTGGATGATTCTATCCTTTTCGTTTTCCAAATGATCAAGATGGGTCCCGACAAATGCTATTGTGTCTTTTGAAGGCAATGTTGTTACAATTTCTAAAGCAGCCCTAGGCTCGTTTCCAGTAGAAAAAGGGAGTGCAACATTTCTGGTTTGTAAAAAACTATATTTCGACAATACACCTTCGCCATATTCACCACCATCATAGCTCATAGCTTTTGCAAAAACAGGTGACATTTTAGTTCTCCATCCCAATTCTGTCACCAAGTCATATTTTTTAGCTCTGTTTGTTTTAAAGTCAACCTCCTGTAATGCTACAAAATCCGGATTTGCGTTTATTATCACTTTGGCGATTACATCTAAATTAAAATCGCCTTTTGTAGTAGCTCCATGGAGGATATTAAAAGTGAGTATTTTTACTATTTTACTACTGTCAACAGCGTTTTGTGACCATGCTGTATGACTGATTATTACAGCTGCCAGGATAATTAATGTTCTTAATTTCATCTGTTAATAATTTGTATGTTTTGGTCACCTGCCTGACTGCGTCTTGCAGGCAGGGATGGAACTCGCATATTATCATTCCCCTGTATGAGAAAATTGCTACTCATGCTCGTTTCTCCATCCATTAGTATCATCAACTATCGATGCATTTGCGGGTTGTTTATACCATAGTTTAGATGATGAGTCTGATGAAGACTTTTTCTGGCAAGACCCCAATAGTAGCGCTATGCTGATAAATGCGAGCAGAGAAAACTTGGATGTGATTTTATAAATGTTCATTCTTTTCAATATTTTGAGATGCTTGGTGAAATGCGCAGCGCGGGACTCATATTAAAAATATCACGCCTCATTGAACCATTAAATTTCTCTTGTTCTATTATACCAAATAAACATCAAAATGCACTGTAAATTATTCGGGAGAGTTAATTTTTAATTGTCCTCATGATTGCTTCGCAGTTCTTTGTCTTTTTCGTTTTATCTTCATTAAAAAATTATTCACGAACTTTTATTTTTAATGGTGTTCATGAAATCGTGAGATTCGACGTTAGCCAATCGCTTCACTTATTTCGCTGAAACAAAATATACTTTGGTTTTAATAGAGCAGTTTGAAATTCATTTGGTATAAATATAAGTTGTGTTCTTTCTTATTACCCTACTAACATATAACAATGGGTTAGATCTACCAACAAAATGAATATCAGCTTTATCATATTCTACCATATTAGACTAAATAGTCCCCTTTTTTACATAAAAGCAAACCCCGACCGAGAGCAGTATAAATATTGTTTGATTATTTTAATCTACCATGAAAACCTTTTTGTGATACCAATTACTGCCAATCAATATCTGCTATAATCAGGGGAGGTTGATAATCAGTTAAAAGTTAAAAGTTAAAAGTTAAAAGT
>JBDLJM010000018.1 GCA_039714315.1 Bacteroidota bacterium
ATGAAAGCATTGGGATGCGAAGCAATCCCTTACGCAAATGCAAAATTTAAGTTAAAAAGAAAATTAAGATATTTTTTTTCGGACAATAAATATACTTTTGAACTTTAATGATTTATTTATATAAAATCAACTCATTTAACTTAAACAAATATCAAATGAAAAAGACCTTGCTCTTTGCAATTCTCACATTGCTTAATTTCTCTGTGCAGGCTCAGAACATTAAATTTGAGGAATACACCCTTGAAAACGGCTTGCACGTTATTCTTCACAAAGATAATACTGCTCCGGTTGTGGCTGTTTCCGTTTCCTACCATGTAGGATCCAAGAACGAAGATTCTACCAGAACAGGATTTGCCCACTTCTTTGAACACCTTTTATTCGAAGGTTCTGAAAACATTAAAAGAGGCGAATACGACAAGTACGTTAAAGATAATGGTGGTGTTCTTAATGCCAATACAAGTATGGATCGCACATACTACTACGAAATTTTTCCTTCGAACAAACTGGAGATGGGACTTTGGCTGGAATCGGAAAGAATGATGCATGCCAAGATTGACACAGTTGGAGTACAAACACAGCGCGAAGTTGTAAAGGAAGAAAAGCGTTCTAACTACGACAATGTTGGATACAGATCTTTCATGGGCGAAACTGCCAAACGTATGTTTACAGTTCACCCTTACCGATGGATTACTATTGGTTCAATGGAACATATAGGTGAAGCTCAACTTGGGGAATTCATGGAGTTCTACAAAACTTTTTATGTACCAAACAACGCAGTTTTAACAATTGCAGGTGATATTGACGAAGCCCAGACAAAAAAATGGGTTAGTGAGTATTTTGGCACTATTCCTAAAGGTACGCACGAAATAGTTAGCCCCGAAATAACAGAACCTTTCCTTACTGAGGAAATTGTTGACACTATATACGATGCAAACATTCAGATTCCTGCTGTTTTTGTTACTTACAGAACACCAAAACAAACAGACAAAGATGCCTATGTAATGAATTTTATCAATGATATTTTATCAGGAGGAGCAAGTTCGCGTATTCACAAAAAAATTGTAGAAAAGGAACAAATTGCTCTTCAATCGGGAAGCTTTGTAATGAACGGAGAAGATTACGGTAGGATAACTTTTTACGGTCTGGTAAATCAGGGAAAAAAATTAGATGAATTATTAAGTGCAATAGATAGTGAAATAGATAATATTTCTACGTCGTTAATTTCACCAAAGGAACACGAAAAAGAAATTAACCAGCTTGAACTTGGTTTTGTTTCACGTAACAGACGTATGTCGGGGGTTGCAGAATCACTAGCCGACTATTATTTATATTTTGGAAATACCAATCTGGTAAATACAGAAATCGATAAATACCGAAGTATCACAAAAGAGGATATTAAACGCGTTGCATCGGAATATTTCAAAAAAGAAAGAAGAGTTGTTCTTTACTACTACCCTAAAAAATAAACTGACATAATATGAAGAAGATAATATCATTAATAATTATAACTTTTATCAGTTTTGGGATCAATGCCCAGATTGATAGAAGCACAGAACCTAAATCGGGTCCTGCACCCGAAATTAATCTCCCAAAAGCCGAGATGTGGCAGTTGAAAAACGGCCTAAAGGTGATTTTGGTTGAAAACCACAAACTTCCTACAGTTAGTTACACACTCCATTTCGATTACGATCCAATTTTAGAAGGTGAAAAAGCCGGAGAGACTATGATTTTTGGATCGATGATGAGCTCAGGAACAACAAATAAGTCTAAAGAAGAATTATTTGAGGAAGTAGAAACTATGGGAGCTACATTAAGTACATCCCGCAATGGAATTAACGTTTCTACACTAAAAAAGAACTACATACAGGCTTTCGAAATCATGTCTGATGTTTTATTTAATCCAAGCTTCCCTCAGGAAGAATTCGATAAAGAAATAAAACAAACGCTAACAGGTTTAGAAGCAAATGAGAAAGATAACAAGGCTGTGATGGGAAATGTTAAAAATGCAGTTCTGTTTGGATTAGACCATCCATACGGAGAAGTAATGACTCCTGAAACAGCAAAGAACATCACTCTCGACGATGTTAAAAACCTGTACAACACATACTTTAAACCGAACATTGCCTACCTTGTTGTAAACGGTGATATTAAAAAGAAAGAGCTTAAAAAACTGGTTAAAAAACATTTAAAAAATTGGAAATCAGGCGAAGTTCCAAGCCATATTTATGAGCTTCCTCAAAATCCGGAAAAGACCGAGATCAATTTTGTTAACATGGATGCGGCAACGCAATCTATTATTTCGATTGTTAACCTGGAAGAACTTAAGAAAACAAATCAGGATTATTTTGCAGCAAGTGCGGGTAACACCATACTTGGGGGTGGAATGACAGGACGTTTATTTTCAAACATAAGAGAAGACAAAGGATGGACATACGGAGCTTACAGCTCTTTGGGTAACGACAAAATAATAGCAAACTTCTATGCCGGGGCAAGCGTTAGAAATTCTGTTACAGATAGTGCAATTGTTGAATTTTTCAATGAAATAAATAAAATCCAGCAGGAAACTGTAAATGAAGACGAATTAACTCAACAAAAAAACATGATGTTTGGTTCGTTTGCCAGAACTCTTGAATCGCCTGCTACAATTGCCGGTTTCTACCTTTCTGAACAAAAAGACAATCTTCCTGAGGGTTATTATGCAAACTACCTGAAAAAGGTAAATGAGGTAACAACCGAAGATGTTAAAGCAGCAATGAACCATTACCTAAAGCCAAACAATTCAAGAATTGTTATTGTTGGTAAGGCAGTAGAAGTTGTACCAAGACTGAAAAGACTGGGCTACGAAATTAAATACTTCGACATTTACGGTAATCCAACAGAAGCACCGTCATTGGCTAAACCTGTTCCTGCAGATGTTACCGTTTCTACAGTTTTAGACAACTACGCTCAGGCAATTGGGGGAAGAGAAAAACTTGAAAAAGTTAAAACTCTTAACCAGGATTTCACAATGCAAATGGGACCATATTCAATTGACGGAAACATAAAAACAATGTTGCCAAACAAGATGTTAATGGAAATGAAAATGCAGGGTAACGTAATTTCCAAAAATGTTTTTGACGGCGAAAAAGGCTATGTTATGGCACAGGGTCAAAAAATGCCATTTGACAAAGCTAAAAATGATAAGGCAAAAAACAGCCGTTCTATTTTCGAATGGATGGACTTCGCAAACGAATCACATGAAGCTGTTCTAGAAAATATAGTACCGGTAAATGATTCGGAGGCTTATAAAATGAAAATAGTTATAGAGGGCGAAACCTCTTACTACTATTTCGATACTAAAACCGGACTTATTCTTCAGCAAGAATCAATCAAGGAAGTTCAGGGTAATATAATCACAGAACTTACCGAACTGAAGGATTATAAAGAAATCGAAGGTATTAAGTTCCCTACCCTGCTAAAGATTCAGGCAGGTCCACAGGCTATGGAAATGAAAATAAAATCAGTTCAGATAAACAAAGGAGTTAAGAAAGCTGATTTTAAATAGATAAAAATTCTAACCAAAAATAATCCGTGCATCAGTAGCTGTTCATATTCGCTACAGATGCACGGATTTTTATTTAATTAGTTTCGAATTTTAAAATAATCCTTCTATTAATTCATCATCAGCAAAATTAGGAAGAGTAACTTTTAACTTTGGTTCTTCTTTCATTGCACGCTTTATCGCAAAAATTGCATTTTCGTTTCTCGCCCAGTTTCTACGTGAAATACCGTTATTAACATCCCAGTGAAGCATCATTCTCAATCTTCTGTCAGCCTCATCCGAACCATCAAGCAACATTCCAAACCCACCGTTGATAACTTCTCCCCAGCCTACTCCACCACCATTGTGGATTGACACCCATGTAGCTCCGCGGAAAGAATCACCTATTACATTTTGAATGGCCATATCGGCAGTAAAACTCGAACCATCGTATATATTTGAAGTCTCACGGAATGGAGAATCAGTACCTGAAACATCATGATGATCGCGACCTAGAACAACCGGACCAATTTTACCTTCGGCAATAGCCTTGTTGAATGCTGCGGCAATTTTCATCCTGCCTTCCGCATCGGCATATAAAATTCTTGCCTGAGAGCCAACAACTAACTTGTTTTCCTGTGCTCCCTTAATCCACTGAATATTATCGGCCATTTGACCCTGAATTTCCACAGGAGAATTATTCATTATTTCTTCCAAAACATCAGAAGCTATTTTATCGGTAGCCTCCAAATCCTCAGGCGATCCTGATGCGCAAACCCAACGGAACGGTCCAAATCCGAAATCGAAGAACATTGGTCCCATAATATCCTGAACATACGAAGGATACTTAAACGACTTACCATCTTTAGCCATAACATCAGCTCCGGCCCTTGATGCCTCAAGGAGGAAAGCATTTCCATAATCAAAGAAATAAGTTCCTTTTGCAGTATGTTTATTCACTGCTGCTGCATGTCGTCTTAAAGTTTCCTGCACTTTTTCTTTAAACAGTTCAGGTTTTTCAGCCATCATAATATTAGACTCTTCATAACTCATACCGACAGGATAATAACCTCCGGCCCAAGGATTATGTAGCGAAGTCTGATCGGATCCTAATTCAACAAACACGTTCTCCTCATCGAATTTTTCCCAAACATCAACAATATTACCCTGATAGGCTATAGATACAACCTCTTTTTCGGCCTTGGCTTTATTCACCCTTGTCACCAACTCATCTAAATCTTCTATCACCTCATCTACCCATCCCTGCGAGTGACGGGTTTCGGTTGCTTTCGGATTTACTTCGGCTGTAACAGAAACAACTCCGGCAATATTACCTGCTTTAGGTTGAGCTCCCGACATACCTCCTAAACCGGAAGTAACAAATAATTTACCTGCAAAAGGATTTTCATTATTCTTAGCAACCATCCTTGCAGCATTCATAACTGTTATAGTAGTACCGTGAACAATTCCCTGAGGACCGATATACATATATGAACCCGCTGTCATTTGACCATACTGTGAAACACCTAAAGCATTGAATTTCTCCCAATCATCCTGTTTAGAATAGTTAGGTATTACCATACCGTTTGTAACTACAACACGAGGAGCATCTTTATGCGATGGATACAATCCCATTGGATGACCACTATACATTACAAGAGTCTGATCATCTTCCATTTCCGAAAGATATTTCATAGTAAGTCGATATTGTGCCCAGTTTTGAAAAACAGCACCATTTCCACCGTAGGTAATTAACTCATGTGGATGTTGGGCAACTGCGTAATCCAAATTATTCTGAATCATCAACATAATAGCAGCTGCCTGTTTCGACTTTGCAGGGTAATCATCAATACTACGTGCAAATATCTTATAATCCGGGCGAAGTCGGTACATATAAATTCGTCCATAGGTTTCCAATTCCCTGGCAAACTCAGGCGCCAATTCGGCATGTTGCTTTTTATCAAAATATCTTAAAGCGTTTTTCAGAGCCAGTTTCTTCTCATCTTCCGACAAAATGGCTTTACGCTTTGGTGCGTGATTTATATCTTCTTCATAGGATTTAGCCACCGGTAAGACCTCTGGAATCCCCATCCTTATATCATTTCTAAATTCTTCGTTAGTCATCTTTTATTATATTAAAAGTGAAAAAATATGTAAAGTTCATATTGTAATTGCAATTCCTTTCAAAAAAATTACAATATATAAACGTGCCCTCGATTTAAAGCCTCACAAAGTTAAAGTCTTTAAATCAAACAGCAAAAATATTATTAAAATGTAATGTCGTAAAAAAAGTACCTGATAAGAATCTAAGGCACGCGAATGGAAGGGCGATATTGAATTCGCCTAATAGAAAGTTTATATGTGTAATAATTAATATCCAAACTTATCTTCTTATCAACCCGGTCTTTTTGTCGTAACCATAAGGACAATGCTTACAACCAGATTTACAGCAATACCCTCTTTTTAAATGATATCGCTCCGTAAAAACCCTATAACCTTCATCATTATAATAAAAATCTTCAGGACTTAATTTATCTCTGAAACCTGAGTTAAATTCCATCAAACAAAATTGCAAAATTAATTGCAAGTAACAAGCATATGTAAATCAATATTATATTTGATAATTTAAATAAAAATTTTTAGTATTACTTATCAATATCTAATTAAAGCAACATCTAATTATCAAACACTTACGTATGTCTATCACTAAACTACTAACATCTGTTTCGATCATCTTTATGACCTACTTGTCAGTAAATGCGCAAAGTAGTGATAATATCAACTACATAAAACGATATCAAAAAGTTGCGATGGATGAAATGCGCATTTTTGGAATTCCCGCAAGTATCACACTTGCACAGGGGATTTTAGAATCTGCAAATGGAAAAAGTCGCTTAGCCATAAAAGCAAATAACCATTTTGGAATTAAATGTGCCAATTGGACAGGAAAAAAGATATACCACAACGATGATAAGCGAGGAGAATGCTTCCGCAGTTATCCTTCTCCCTGGGGCTCATATAGAGACCATTCAAAGTTTTTAAAGAATCAAAGAAGATATGCTGACTTATTTAAGATAAAAGTTACTGATTACAAAGGTTGGGCATATGGGTTAAAAAAAGCCGGTTACGCAACCGACAAACATTACCCTAAAAGATTAATTAGGATCATTGAAGACAATAAACTTTATCGATTTGATCAGATGGTATTAAATGGTACTGAACCACCACAAAAAGATCTTATAGCTTCTACTCAAAAAGAAGTTATAGACATTACGGAGCCACATGATTTTACAGGAACACATAATATAAAAACACACAAAAGCAGTTTAGATTATATCGTAATTCGAGAAGGTGACTCCTATGAAAGTCTTTCTATAGAATTAGATATTAAACAAAAAAAGCTTCTGGAATACAATGACAAAAACTGGGATAGCCCACTTTTAAACGGCGAAACATTTTTTATTGAACGAAAAAACAGAAAAGGTAAAAACAAATATTACAAAGTAGTTAAAGGAGACTCTATGTACTCTATAGCTCAAAAAGAAGGTATCAGATTAGAGTACTTATATAAGCGAAATAGAATGTCTTGGGGATTACAACCAAAAATTGGAACAATACTTTATCTGAGAAAATATAAGAAGTAAGTAATATCCTAGATATATTGTCAAAAAAAGTATATTTGTCAGTAAACAAATATATCGCTTACAATTAAATGCAAAAATGAAGAACTTACTCTTATTCATCACATTAACATCATTATTTTCTTTTTCCTCGTGCGATTCTCCTCTTACAAAAGATGTAAACAGAGTGAAAGGCGTACCAAAAAATGCTGTTTTATTATTTGAATCAGATAATATTGGTGAAGCCTTAAATAATTTAGAGGAAAACTCTTTATGGTCAGTTATTGAGAAAGAAGAAAGCATAAAGTTAATAGCCACACAGTTGAGATCACTTTCTCAATACCTCAATAAAAATAACATTGAGGTTTTAGATAAAAAAGCAGTTTTTAGCCTTCACAATGTGGGTGTAAAATCGTTTGATTATCTTATTTTACTTAAACAATCGGATATTAGCCCGGAAGATTTTTCGAAATTTGATCCGCACAAAAAGTCCAGTAAAATTTATGACAGTGCCAATATTGTTGAATACTCCCTGCCGGTTTTATCTTCACCTCTTTATGTAAGTAATTATCAGGGACTGTTAATAATTAGCAGAAATATTATTTTGTTAGAAAACTCTATCCGTCAGTTAAATTCGAAAGAAAGCCTGATGGATAATTCTAATTTCAGCTCCATATACAAGTCTATAAACAATAAAGAAGACTTCAACTTATTAATAAATATTCCCAAACTAAGAGTAGTTGATAAATTTGCAGACAACATTGATTTCGTTAAATGGACCACAAATTTCTCCGATTGGATGGAATTAGATATTAGTCCGGATGCCGATGAAATATTCTGCAGCGGAATAACATCTACAAATGACTCTATCGGAAACTTCCTCGGTATTTTTAGTAATCAAAAAGCTCAAAGAATTACTGTTGATGAACTTTTACCTTCGGGAACAGCCTTTTCTGTAGTATACGGTTTTGAGAATTTTTCTCAATATTATCGCAGATACCAGGACTATCTCCAAAAACACGGTGAGTTAAAAAAGTTTGAATTAAATCAGCAAAAACACCAGATAAAAAGAGCAAAATTATTTGATACATGGATAGATAATCAAATTGGATTTGCCGCTCTAAGATCGGACAACAAAGCAATAAACTACAATGATTTGGTGTTGATAAAAAGTAAGGAGGCTTCTTTGGCTAAAGAAGCATTAAAACTTATCAGCGATAAGTCGATACTTAATTTTAGAGGATTTACAATTCATAAGACGGTAAAAAAGGAAATTTTTAAAGATTATCTGGGAGAATCATTCAGGAACCTACAGGCTCCTTACTATACTATTATTGATGATGTTGTAATATTATCGGATAACAGAAAAAACATCCAAAATATCATAAGCGATTATATAGACGGTCGTAATATGGAAAGTTACCACCATTTTAAAAACTTAAAAGAAGATCTGGCTTATAAATCTAATATTATCTTTTACTTCAAAAATCCTGATTTTTCAGAATTTTTAACTGCCATTTTCCCTGATTTAAAACCCCTCATTTCAGATAACATCAAAGAATTATCAAAATATAAATCGGGAGCTTTTCAGTTTACTTATGAAAATGGTAATGCCTATACAAATATTTTAGCAAGGCAGAGCTATGAAGTAGAAAATGAAGTTAAGCCTATATGGGAACTAGAGTTTGACAAGGATTTATATCCGGAAATCAGTACTCTTCAAAATCATTACAATAACAATAAGGAAATAGCTGTACAGGATAAAAACAATATACTCTATTTAATTAGTACTTCCGGTAAAATTTTGTGGTCGAAACAACTGGACTCGAAAATTTTAGGAAAAATACAACAGGTAGACTTGTACAAAAACAGGAAATTACAAATGGCTTTCAACACCGAAGCCAATTTATACATCTTGGACAGGAACGGAAAAAACATCGATAATTTCCCTAAAAAACTTCCCTGGAAATCGAGTGCACCAATCGGCATTTTTGATTATTCGAAAAGTAGGAACTATAGATTTGTTGTACCAATGGGCAAACAAATAAGGATGTACGACAATAAAGGGAAAACAATTAGCGGCTTCAAGTTTAAGAAAAGTTCCAGTACTATTAATAAAGCACCACAGCACTTTAGAGTAAAAGGCAAAGATTATATAGTTCTGAGTACTGCCAGTGGTAAAATATATGTTCTGGACAGAAGAGGCAGCAACAGAATTAATGTTAAGAATAACTATCCTTTAGGTGTTAATAAATTTTATCTGATTGAAGAATCTTCTTTATCTAAATCCAGAATTATAACAAATACAAAAAAAGGAGAGCTCCTGAGTATCTTCTTCAATTCCGTAGTTGATATTTCGAAAATAGATAAATTCGACAGTGAAACATTCTATATCAAAAAAGGAGATCAGACTGTTTCTTTATCTAAAAACATTGTAAAGTGGAGCAATAAAAGCTCTACCGAAATTTTTGAAATAGAAGACAATAATTTTAGCGAGCCAAAAGTCTTTTCCTGGAATAAAATTCATTATTTGGTAGTGGGATCCGTATCATCTAACAAAGTTTACTTATTTGATTCTAATATGGATCTACAAAAAGGATTTCCGGTTTATGGACAAATAGTTGGTCGTGTAGCTGATTATAACCGCAACGGTGATGTTAACTTTCCTGTTATTGTTAATGATGATAAAGGAAATCTAAAGATGTTCTCAATTAATTAATGCTATATTCTGACCAAAACGAACAAATTATAGACAGATGAAACCCGCAGAAAAAATAAAGGAACCTATAAATAACGAGATGCGATTATTTGAAGAAAAATTCAGAGAATCCATGTCTTCATCTGTTCCTTTACTAGAAAGAATAACGCATTACATTGTTCGTAGAAAAGGAAAACAAATGCGTCCTATGTTTGTTTTCTTAACTGCAAAAGCTCTTTCCGGAAGTGTTTCAGAACGATCGTATCGTGCTGCTTCGTTAATTGAACTTTTACATACGGCAACACTTGTACACGATGATGTTGTTGACGACAGCAATATGCGCCGTGGTTTTTTCTCTATAAATGCCCTTTGGAAAAATAAAATTGCCGTTTTGGTCGGTGATTATCTTCTTTCAAAAGGTTTATTACTATCTGTTGACAATGAAGATTTCGATTTGTTAAAAATAGTATCAACAGCAGTTCGGGAAATGTCGGAAGGGGAATTGCTGCAAATTGAAAAAGCGAGAAAACTGGATATTACGGAGGCGGTATATTTCGATATAATCAGACAAAAAACCGCTACCCTTATTGCTGCATGTACAGCTGCAGGAGCCAGATCGGTTGGTGCTGATATCGATATGGTGCATCGTTTTCACCGCTTTGGAGAGTTAATCGGAATTGCATTTCAGATAAAAGATGATTTGTTCGACTATACAAATGCCAAAATTGGCAAACCTACCGGTATTGATATAAAAGAACAAAAAATGACTTTACCGCTTATCCACACTTTAAATAATTGCGATAAGAAAGAAAGAAAATGGCTGATTAACTCCGTAAAAAAACACAATACAGACAAGAAAAGAGTTAAGGAAGTTATTGAATTTGTAAAACAAAACGGTGGTATAGAATACACAACCAAACGTATGCTGGAATACCAGCAGGAAGCACTGAAACTTCTCGAAGGTATAGCTGACAGTCCGGCCAAAGAAGCACTAATTACACTGGTAAATTACGTTATCGAAAGAAAAAAATAATTATATTCTCTCTTTATAATAGAAAATAAAAAATTATCAATTAGTATAGATGATTCCAAAGGAAACCATAGATAGAATTTTTGAAGCTTCACGAGTTGAAGAGGTAATTGGTGACTTTGTAACTTTAAAAAGAGCAGGACAAAACCTAAAAGGATTAAGTCCATTTGTAAACGAAAAAACGCCCTCTTTCGTTGTGTCTCCTGCAAAACAAATCTGGAAAGATTTTAGTTCTTCAAAAGGAGGAAATGTTGTTAGTTTTCTGATGGAGCTGGAAAACTATTCATACCCCGAAGCTTTGAGATATTTAGCAAGGCGTTATAATATCGAAATTGAAGAAGAAGAACTTGACGAAGAGAGTAAAAAATTAGCCGACGAAAAAGAAAGCATGTATTTGGTTTCTGAATATGCAGCTAAATATTTCAACGAAACACTTTTAAATTCTCAACGGGGAAAAGCTATAGGTCTCTCTTACTTTAAAGAAAGAGGATTTAGAAAAGATACTATTGAAAAATTCAGACTTGGATATTGCCTTGATGAATGGACGGCATTTACTGATTCAGCCATTTCGAAAGGTTATAATCTGAATTTTCTCGAATCAACCGGTTTGTCAATTGTTAAGGAAAGTGGCAAAAAGTTCGATCGATTTAAAGGTAGGGTTATGTTTCCAATCCAATCGCTCTCTGGAAGGGTATTGGGATTTGGAGGAAGAACACTTTTAAGCGATAAAAAGGTAGCCAAGTATCTTAACTCTCCGGAAAGTGCAATCTACCATAAATCAAATTTACTTTATGGTATTTATCAGGCAAAAGGCAGTATTATTAAAAACGATACCTGCTATCTGGTTGAAGGGTATACTGATGTGATTTCCTTACACCAAAATGGTATTGAAAATGTTGTAGCTTCTTCGGGTACTGCACTTACTCCCGGACAAATAAATTTAATTAAACGCTTTACCCCAAACATCACCGTACTTTATGATGGTGATGCAGCCGGAATAAAGGCATCTTTCAGAGGTATTGATCTATTACTGGAACAGAACATGAACGTAAAAGTTCTGACTTTTCCTGATGGTCACGACCCGGATTCTTTTTCAAAATCTGTTTCTACAAGCGAACTACAGGCATATTTAAATGATAATGAAACAGATTTCATTCAGTTCAAAAGTGATTTATTACTAAAAGATGCAGAAGGTGATCCGATAAAGAGAGCCGGATTAATTAGAGATATTGTCCAATCAATTGCCAAAATTGAGGATAGAATTAAACGAGAAGTTTACATACAGGAAACTTCAAGGCTTCTAAACATCCAGGAATCAATACTTTTTGATGAACTGGCTCAGATTGACAACAGAGAATTAAAAAAACTATCTCAGCAAAGAAGCAGAACTCAAGATTCTAATAAACCACAAAACCCGGGTTTAACAATTGTTCCGGACGATGAACCTCCACCTGATATTCCGGGATTCATGGGAGGCCCAACAACCCCTGCATCGCAATCTCTAAAAAAACAATTAAATTCGGCCGAGGAACAGGAAAAGGAATTAATGAACCTATTACTTGTATATGGCGATTTTGAAATTGATATTATTGATGAGGTAGAACAGGAGAACGAAAAAGGAGAAATTGAAACTGTAAAAGAAAGCTTTAAAACAACTGTAATTCAAGAAATAGTTGAAAGATTGGACGAAGACAATATGGGTTTCGAAAATACTTTCTTCAACGAAATATATGATGAAATTATAGAAGGTATAAATAATGATGAAATAAGAAGTTCTGAATACTTCCGAAAACATCAGAACCAGCAAATTGCATCATTTATAGCTGATGTGGTTAGTGAAAAATATGAACTTAGCAAAAACTGGAAAAAGAAAGATATTCATATTCTGGGTAAAGAACAAAGATTAACACAAGCAACTGAGCAAACAGTATTGAGGTTCAAGGAAAAAAGAATTTCCGCCAAAATAGATAATATGGCCAAAAGCCTGACATCTATCTCCGATAATATGGAAAGACAGAGTAAAATGAAGGAACTTATGAAACTTAATGAGTTGAGAACCTTAATAAATTCAAAATTAAACAGGGTACTTTAGGTATAAAAAAAATGCGTTGAAAAATCCAACGCATTTTTTTTATTATAACTTAATTTATCTCTAATTAATATAGATCTAAATTTCTGGCGTGATTAATTAACTCAACCATATTTGTTACATCAAGCTTCTTCAGCAATCTTGCTTTATATGTACTAACGGTTTTTTCATTAATAGTTAGTTCTTCAGCAATCTCTTTATTCCTTTTTCCCGCAGAAAGAAGTTTCAATACTTCAATTTCTCTTGTAGAAAGTTTTTTATACAAACGTGATGGTCTGTGGGCATTTTCGTCAAAAGCTAATTTTTGAGCTAATTCATTACTGATATAAATCCCACCTTCGCTTATCTTTCTTATAGCCGAAATTATTGTTTCCGTATCTGCTTCTTTTGATACAAATCCTGAAGCTCCCGCCTTTAATGCACTAATAGCGTATACCTTTTCCGGATGCATACTTAAAATTAATATTTTAGTATGTGGAATATCTTTCTTGATATGTCTAATTGCGGTAATCCCGTTCATTTTTGGCATATCAATATCCAACAACACAATATCGATATGTTGTGCTCTTAGCTTGTTTAATGCATCTTCCCCGTCTATTGCCTCATCAACAATATTCATGTCAGGGATTTGTTTAAATAATAACCGTAGACCTTTTCGGACTACAGCATGATCGTCAGCGATTAATAAATTTATCATTTTAATCAAAGATTAGACAGTTATTACTTACTTTATTGACTACAAATATATCATTTTACATAAATAAAAAAATTATATATTTGAAAAAATTTAATCAAGCACCGATAAATGAGCGAGTTTTTTTCCCAGTGGGTTAATTATTACATCCTTTTAGCATTAATAATAACACTTGGTGTTGTATACAGTTATTGGAGAAGACGTGAAAAACTACTCCAAAAACACGGTGAATTAATTAAGGAGCTACAGCTAAAAGAACGTAAGCTTAACGAACTTAATATTCTTCAGGAAGACAAGAACCTCAGATTAGAAGCTTCGCAGGAAAAACTTGAGAAAGTAAACTTCACCAATAATAAATTATTGAGCATAATGGCCCATGATGTTAAAGGGCCCCTGAAGTTTATGGTGAATCTTGCCTCTTTAATGAAAAGCAATTACGAAATTTTATCAAAAGATGAACGTCAGGAAAATCTCGAAATAATTTCCACTACAGGCAATAAGGTATTTGATCTGGTACAAAACATGCTCCAATGGACTAAAATGCAGTCAGAGAGCATTAAAATGAAAAAGGACCCTGTACATCTCAAGAGCCTGGTTCAGGAAAAAATAGAATTATTCAATTCAGGAGCAAAGGCTAAGGATATCGATTTGATAAATGATTTATCAGAGGATATATATATATGGGGTGATGTAAATATGCTTGGTTTAGTGTTTCAAAACCTCATATCTAACTCAATAAAATTTACCCGCTCAAAAGGATCAGTGCGAATATACACAACTTATTCTCTTGAAGAAGTAGTAGAAATAGCGGTTGAAGACACAGGAATTGGTATGTCGGTATTGGATGTAGAAAGATTGTTAGACAGGAATGTACACCATACAACTTCAGGCACTTCCGAAGAACCAGGTTCAGGCTTGGGAATGATGGTAGCGCAAGAAATGATTGCCCGTCATGATAGTAGAATTTTTGTTGAAAGTGCTATTGGCAAGGGCAGTAAATTTACTTTTGTACTGCAACTGATCAACTAAACAATTAAATACTTGTTCTTTAAGCCAATCATTTTTATCTTTCAGTTTGATAACTTTTTTCAAATCTGACAATTAAAATACCGATGAACAACGAAAAGGTAAAAATTATAGAATGCCCTCGTGATGCAATGCAAGGGATTCACGATTTTATTCCCACCCAAAATAAGGCACGCTATATAAACACCTTACTAAAAGTCGGTTATCATACAATTGATTTCGGAAGCTTTGTTTCTCCAAAAGCTATCCCGCAAATGCGAGATACTGCCGAGGTTTTAAAACTGTTGAATCTGGATCAAAGTGAAAGTAAACTTTTGGCTATAGCTGCTAACTACAGAGGTGCGGAAGATGCATGTGCCTTCGATGAAATTTCTTATATAGGATTCCCTTTCTCTGTTTCAGAGACCTTTCAAATGAGAAATACCAATAAAACAATTGAACAGTCTTTGAATTCTGTTGAGAATATAAAGAACTTAGTAAGTAAATCGAATAAAGAATTAGTAGTTTATTTGTCAATGGCTTTTGGCAATCCATATGGAGAACCGTGGAATATAGACTTAGTTGCAAAATGGGCTGAAAAAATTGCTGATTTAGGGGTCACAACTATAGCTCTTTCCGATACAATAGGAGTCTCGCAAAAAGAATCTATCCAATATTTATTCTCTAACCTGATTCCTGCTTTCCCGGAAGTAGAATTTGGAGCTCACCTCCATTCCAGAAAAGAAACCTGGCGCGAAAAGGTAATGGCTTCATTTGAGGCAGGATGCAGAAGATTTGACTCGGCAATAAAAGGTCTTGGAGGCTGCCCGATGGCTAAAGACGATCTGATAGGAAACCTGCCAACCGAAAAGCTTTTGTCGTATATGACTGAAAAAAGAGTTCAAACAAATTTAAACCCCTTAATGTTTGAATCTGCATATAACGCTGCTCTAAATATATTTGTATAGTTAAAAGATCTAAATTCTATAAAATCCCATAAAAGTTGACTTATATCAACAGCCATGACTAAATTTTGGGATTCCATATAACCTTATCGTAAAAATTTACACAAATGAATTTCAAAATAAGATATAACTCACCTGTAATTCTTAGCTTTTCGATAATTGCTGTTTTGTTATTTTTTACAAATACTATTTTAGGCGGTACTTTAAACTCTATTCTGGTTTTATACCCCGATTTTAACTCAGGTAGCTTGACCGACTACATTTCCACGTTAACATATACATTGGGACATGCAAATATTCAACATTTGTTTGGAAATCTATCCTTAATGCTAATATTAGGCCCCATAATTGAAGAAAAATACGGCAGCACATTATTGATTTCCATGATGATACTTACCGCACTGTTTACAGCGATTATGCAAATCTTCTTCTTTAATTCAGGCCTTTTGGGTGCAAGTGGAATAGTTTTCATGTTGATAATACTCGCATCATTTGCAAATTCAAGTGGCCATGGGATACCACTCACATTCATTTTGGTACTGATATTCTACCTGGGCAATGAAATTATAGGGAGTTTTGAAAACAACAACATCTCGCATTTCTCTCATATTATGGGAGGCATTTTTGGAAGTGTTTTTGGTTTTGCATTAAAGAAACAATAGCCTTTGCTCAACCACGAATATTGAGGAAATTTAATAACTTTTTTCATTAAGTTGATAATAGATCAAATGATGAGAGGATTATAAGATTAATAAACTGCTATTCTCTTTATCTTATGATCAAATATTCTGTATTATACCAATTAAATTTCAACAATTAAAAATCCCCGCGGGGAAGCGGGGATTTAAGTTTTAGACATAATGTCTAAATAAAAAAACAATGTTAAAATAACTAAAATTTTGGTATACTATATAGCTCCCAAAATATCTTTAACCACCGTAGATATCATTCTACCTTCGGCTTTACCGGCTAATTTCTTATTGGCTGCCCCCATTACTTTACCCATATCTTTAGGCGAAGTAGCGCCAAGCTCTTCTATAATTCTCCCTATTATAACTTTCAACTCATCTTCTGACAATTGAGCCGGCAAGAACTTTTCGATTACAGCTACCTGAGCTAATTCAGGCTCGGCTAAATCCTCTCTTCCCTGCTCTTTGTACAATTGTGCAGAATCCTTGCGTTGTTTAACCAGTTTTTGAAGAAGCTTCATTTCCTGATTTTCATCCAATTCTTCTTTAGCGCCAGATTCAGTCTGTGCCATTAAAATAGCAGCCTTAACAGCTCTTAATGCTTCTAAAGCAACTTTATCTTTTGATTTCATAGCTGATTTCATTTCAGCCATAACTTTGCTTTGTAAACTCATAATTTAGTCAACGTTATCGTGTAAAAATGAATTATTTGATCTTATTACATTATCATCATCACTATTCCTTAGGGAATAACGTGAATTATTATTCTGATTCGATGAAGACGTAACATCTAATCCGGCTCTAATATATGCCGGCTGCTTTTCTAAATCATCGATCGCTGTTGGATTTGTAGCTTTAAAACGATGATTAAACCTTCTTAATCTTTCCTGTCTTTGTTTCCTGATTTCATCCTGTTTCGAAAGAGGAACATCAGTTGGATCGAACGACTCTTCTAGCAATTCATCTGCTTCTGTTCTTCCTTCAACATTCTTAATTGGTTGTTCCGTTGCAACCTGAGCTTCTACCGATTTCTTAACAATTTCAATTTTTAATTCAGGTTCAGGCTCCACCTCAACTTTTTCTACAGAGCTTTGTACACTTGCGATTTCTTCAACCGGCTTTGCTCTTTGTATTCTGGTTTCAAGCTCTGCATAATCGTCTAAATTATAACGTTTTGACCCATCAGAAAACACCTCTGCTTTTTTTGACTGAGAAACTTCAGTAACATTTGAAACTTCAGGTACATTAGCAACATCTGACACTTCATGGGCATCAGGAGATTCAACAGCTTCTGAATGGATATAAGGCAGATCATTGATTATTTCCTCTTCAAAATCTTCAAGTCTGTGAACTACCTTTTTCTCGAAGACTTCTTCAATTACTTCTTCTTCATAATCATCTTCAATCACTTCTGTTTCTATCTCCTCATCACTATCCATCGGTTCGAAATCAAACTCAATAGTTGTTTGAGAGTCACCAACTACTTCTTCCGAAATATTTACATCAGAAACAATCGTATTAATTACAATTTCCTCATCAGCAATATCCATTATACTATTTTGCTGATTTTCGTCTGTCGACGACTCTATACTTTGCTCTTGTATGTCAGACTGAATCTGTTTGTCTTCAATTTGTACAGGAGTTTCTTCAATAATATTTTCCTCTATTAAAACCGATTCCTCAACAGGTGGTGTAATTTCTTGTCTTTCTACTTTCACCTCATGCTCAATCGTTTTTGGAGCCTCATTTACTACAGGTTTTACAACAGGCTTTTCCTCAACTTCCTCTTCTAACAGATGAATAACCTTCTTATTTTCAACAACCTCTTGAATCTCCTCTTTTTTCTCGTGAACTACGGGAGCTTTTGGAGGCGGAACAGCCTTTCTTTTAGGCTTGACATCTTCGATCAGTTTATGAACCGTTTTCGAAGGTTCCTTCTCTATATGGGTATCCTGTTGCTCAGTAGAAAAACCTGTGGCAACAACTGTCACACTGATACTGTCTCCTAATGAGGCATCATCTCCCACACCCATAATTATATCAGAACTTCCCCCGGATTCAATTTGAATATAATCATTGATTTCTCCTATTTCGTCCAAAGTAATTTCTAATTCTCCCGAAACTATAAGAAGTAATACTTTTTTTGCCCCGGTAATTTTATTGTCATTCAATAGTGGTGAATCCAGTGCTTTAGTAATTGCATCAATAGCTCTATTATCTCCAGATGCTTCTGCCGACCCCATTATGGCAGTTCCACTTTTTGCCAATACAGTTTTGGCATCACGCAAGTCAATGTTCATACCATAGTGATTGGTAATTACCTGCGAAATACCCTTGGCTGCAGTAGCCAAAACTTCATCAGCCTTAGAGAAACCGGCTTTAAAGCCTAAATTTCCATATATTTCCCTTAGCTTACCATTATTAATGACAATAAGGGAGTCCACATAACCACGTAACTCTTCAACACCTGCCTGAGCCTGAGCCAGCCTTTTCTGTCCCTCGAACTGGAAAGGAATAGTTACGATCCCCACAGTAAGAATTCCCAATTTTGAAGCAAGTTTAGCTATAACAGGAGCAGCTCCCGTACCTGTACCTCCACCCATTCCGGCAGTAAGAAAAACCATTCTCGTGTTCGTATTGAACATAGCCTCTATTTCCTCCAGACTCTCCTGAGCAGATTGTCCTCCAATTTCAGGATCGGCACCTGCACCTAACCCCTCAGTAAGAGTCACACCTAATTGAATTTTATTAGGAACCGGACTATTTTGCAAGGCTTGTGAATCTGTATTACAAACTACAAAATCCACACCGTTAAACCCTTGGTTATACATGTAATTAACCGCATTACTACCGCCACCACCAACGCCAATAACCTTAATCACGTTGGATCTATTTTTAGGCAGATCAAAGGAAATGTTGTTTTGATTCATTGTTCTTATATTTTGGGGTTAGAAATTCTAATTTCCATTGTTTTAATTCTATTTTTTATTCATTTTCGAGAAAATCCCTGAGTTTCTTTACAAAAGAATCCCAAACAAACTTTCTTTCTTTAGGCTTTGCCTTCTTTACTTGCTTCTTCTCTTCACCATCCTCCTTAATCTCTTTTTCTATTTTATCTTTCTCACCGAGAATTTCAGATTTCTCTTCAACCGGTTTCTCCTCCTCCTCTACAATTTGCTCTGACTTTTTATCAACTTCCAATTTATCAAGTCCTTTTATCAGCAGACCTACAGATGTCGCAAACATTGGCGACGTAAGCCTTGAATCTGATCCACTTGCGAGATGCTCATTTGGATAACCAATTCTCGCATCCATCCCTGTAATATATTCAACCATTTGTCGGATATGCTTCAATTCAGCCCCTCCACCGGTTAACACAATTCCAGCTATAAGCTTTTTCTTGGGCTCATCATGCCCATAATTTTTTATCTCCAGATAAACCTGGTCTACTATTTCAACAACCCTGGCATGAATAATTTTAGAGAGATTTTTCATTGTCACCTCTTTTGGCTCACGACCTCTTAAACCGGGTATTGAAACAATCTCATTTTCGCTATTTTCACCGGGCCATGCAGAACCGAACTTAACTTTCAATAACTCTGCCTGCTTCTCTATAATAGAACAACCTTCTTTAATATCATCTGTAATAACATTTCCACCAAATGGTATTACGGCAGAGTGACGAATGATTCCGTCTTTAAAAATTGCTAAATCTGTTGTTCCCCCTCCTATATCTATCAAAGCTACTCCTGCCTCTTTCTCTTCATCGCTCAAAACTGAATCGGCAGATGCAATAGGCTCAAGAGTGATATCATCAATTTCCAAACCGCTATTGATCACACATCTTCCAATATTCCTGATTGACGAAACATTTCCTACTACAACATGAAAATTAGATTCAATTCTTCGTCCCGACATTCCGATGGGCTCTCTGATTTCGTTCTGTCCATCTATTTTGAACTCCTGTGGCAACACATGGATAATCTCTTCACCCGGAAGCATTACTAATTTATATACCTGATTTATTAGGTTATCAATATCAAACTCAGTAATAACCTCTTCATGGTCATCTCTGTCAATATAATCAGTATGCTGTAAGCTTCTGATATGTTGACCCGCGATACCTACCACTACCTTGGTTATTTGTTGTCCTGAGCTAGCTTCTGCCTCTTCAATAGCCATTTGAATAGATTCGATTGTTTTCATGATGTTACTAACAACACCACGATGAACACCTAAACTTTTGGCCTTTCCTACTCCCAAAACTTCCACCTTTCCATGCTCGTTTCTACGTCCAATAATTGACACAATCTTTGTTGTACCAATATCCAGACCTACAGCAATGTCAGAGTTTTCCATGATTTATCGTTTTGTACAAACTACTTGGTTTGCATATTCCAAATTAATCTTCTTGTATCTTTCCCAACCAAAGTCAGATACAGTTTTTCGATAATAAATTAACAACTTATCAAATTTACGTTCAATATCTGTTGCCTTTCCAAACTCAATAACCTGATTTCCTTTTCGAGTTCTGAATTCGTACTCATTATATTTATCTACTTTTATACTTACAATCTGCTCTTTCAATACAGAATTGTTTCTTATATAATCTAACAAAGAGAAAATTTCGTAAAGATTTTCATCATTAACTTTCCCATCAATCAGAGGTACATTTAATGTAAACAGTTGCGACAATGGCATCTTTTCACCACGCTCATCTATATAACAATTATATTTTGAAGTTATGATTCGCCCAATAGGTTTTCTTTGTATTACATTTACAGCCAACCTACCTTCAATATCAATAAACACATCTGCTTTCTCAACAGAACTCAGCCTTTCTACTTCATTTTCGAGAAGAGAAACATTAATACTATTGCTTATTCGATATGTGAGACTATCATAAGTAAGAGCAACCATTTTACTTACAACTTCTTCATTTATGAATTTTATACTGTCGTAATCCAAAACCTTTATTTCTACCCCGCTAACAGTTTTAGAGTTATGCCTGTAATTGGCAAAACCCATCAGCGCAACCATAGCAGTTATAGCTAGTCCATAAAGCAAATATGTTACTCCTTTATTAATCACTTTTATTTTTTTAATTTCTCTATTTCAATACTTATATCACCGGCACCCAGCATCATTACCACATCCTGATCGGCCGATAATATCTCGTTTGCTATTTCATCTTTAGAAATCAATTTTTTATTTATATTATTGATTTCCTCTAAAAGAACCTTACTTGATACGCCCTCTATAGGTAATTCACGAGCAGGATATATATCCAACAAGCGAATAGAATCGAATTTAGAAAGTATATCTGCAAATTCTTCCATAAAGTCTTTCGTTCTACTGAACAAATGCGGTTGAAAAACAACCATTATCTTTTTGCCCAAGAATAATTCTCTAGCCGTTTCCAGTGCTGATTCCACCTCCGACGGGTGATGAGCATAATCATCAACAATTATTTTCCCCCGGTAATCAAAAACATTGAACCTGCGATAAATACCCTCAAAACTTTTAATAGCCTTTACAATATCCTCACCGTCCAGTCCAAACTGTTCTGCCATCGCATAAGCAGCCAGTGTGTTCTCTATATTCTTCCTCCCGGGTAAGTTACTTACAACGTTTAAGAACTCTTCATCTCTATTATTTACCAAATCAAATAAGAATTTACCATTCTCTACTCTGACATTCTTAGCTAAATAATCACTTTCTTCTTCTATCGAATATGTTAGAGCTCCATCTATATCCAAACCTTTCCTGCAGATAAGTTTACCATCATCAGCCAAAAGCCCGGTAAAATCCTTAAATGCATGTTCAAGCTCCTCTGCCTTTCCATAAACATCCAGATGATCTGCATCCATAGATGTAATACAGGCAATATTTGGACTCAAATGCATAAAGCTTCTGTCGTATTCATCAGCTTCAACAACCGAAATATTATTCTCTCCAAATATTACATTTGAATCGTATTGATTAACATGTCCTCCTATAAAAGCACTTGCGCCGGTACCGCATTCATTCATTACATGTCCCAACAAGGCCGATGTAGTTGTTTTTCCATGTGTTCCTGCAACAGCCAAACAATAAGTAGACTTCGTAATTAAACCCAGTACTTCAGATCTCTTTAGTATTTTATACGATTCAGATTCAAAATACTTTAATATTTTATTATCTCCCGGTATTGCAGGAGTATAAACAACCAATGTAGATTTATCTTCCCTAACCTCTCCTGATACTTCCCTTACATCATCAGTAAACGTAATTGAAATACCCAATCCGATCAAACAATCTGTTATCTTACCCGGAGTTTTATCGTAACCGTAAACCGCAATGCCTTTTTCAGCAAAATACCTTGCCAAAGCACTCATACCGATTCCACCGATACCTATAAAATAAACCTTATGTATTTTGTTTAACTCCATTTATTTTAACAACAATTCTACTTCGTTCGCAATTTCTTTAGAAGCTTCCGGCAATGCTAACTTTTTTATATTCTCTGCCAGTCGGTTTTCAATAATTTCATCGTCCAATATTCTTTCAAGCTCCGCAACAAACATCTCTTCCATTTTATTTTCAGGAATAAGTATTGCAGCATCTTTCGATGAAAGTGATTCGGCATTCTTCGACTGATGATCCTCCGCCACATTTGGTGATGGAATAAAAATCACCGGTTTACCTACAACACACAATTCTGATATTGTACCTGCTCCCGCCCTTGAAACAATAACATCTGCCATTTGATAAGCTAAATCCATGTTATTTAAAAAAGCCTGAATTTTTATACCGTCATACGAAATCTCATCTTGTAAGGGCAAATAATCATCTATATAAAGTTTACCCGTTTGCCATATCATCTGGTAATTATTTTCCTTAACCCAGTTAAGAATTTTTGATACCTGTATGTTTATCGCTTTAGCACCCAGACTTCCTCCAAGAACTAATATTGTCTTTTTACTTTTATCAAGTCCGAAGAATTTTGCTGCCTCGTCTTTTGATCTTTTAATATCTACTAAATCATGCCTGATCGGATTTCCTGTCAACTTAATTTTAGCTTTTGGAAAAAACCTCTCCAAACCTTCGAAAGCAACACAAATCTTATCAACAGACTTTGACAAAACTTTATTTGTAATCCCCGGATAGGAGTTTTGTTCCTGAATTAATGTAGGGATCCCTTTTCGGGATGCTACATACAATAATGGACCGCTTGCAAAACCACCTGTTCCGATAACCACATCGGGCTTGAACTTATTAATCAGTTTCCGTGATTTATATAAACTTGAAATAAGTTTTAACGGAAACGAAAGATTATCAATTGTCAATTTTCGTTGTATTCCCGAAATCCAAAGTCCTTCAATATCATATCCGGCCTGAGGAACTTTTTCCATTTCCATCCTGTCTTTAGCACCAACAAACAAAAACTTTGATTCAGGGAACCTTTGTTTAAGTTCATTCGCGATAGAAACAGCCGGAAAAATATGTCCTCCGGTTCCACCTCCACTCAACATTATTTTATATAACTTCTTCAACTTCCTGACTAATTAATTCTTTATCTATATTTTCTAAATCATCTGTCTCTTCCTGATTTTCCAACTCCTGGGTTTCTCTACTAACGCTAATTATCATTCCTATTGCTGCAGCAATCATCCATATTGAAGTACCTCCACTACTAATTAAAGGTAAAGGCTGTCCGGTTACCGGGAATAACCCCACTGCTACAGCCATATTTACTAATGCCTGCAATACAATCGGAATTCCTAATGCCAGAACTAATAAAGACCCAAAAATCGTTGGTGCTTTTCTCGAAATAACCATCACCCGAAACAATAGAGCGAAATATAAGAACATCAAAGAAAAAGCTCCTAAAATGCCAAATTCCTCGATTACTATTGCGAAAATAAAATCAGACGACGACTGTGGTAAATGATTCTTCTGAATACTTTTGCCAGGACCCTGCCCCAATACACCACCCATTGCAATAGCAATCTTTGCTGACTCTACCTGATATTGCTCTTCTTTTTCATCATCCGACATAAAAGATTCTATACGGCTAACCCATGTATGAGCACGGTTTGGAAATGCATCCGGAAACTTCATCGCCATCCCAATAAAGAGTGTTAGTATTATTGCTCCAACGCTAAACATCAAAACCAGATGTTTTAACGGATACCTTCCAATTATTAATATTACCCCCAAATTAAGCACCAATAGTGCTGCTGTTGAAAAGTTTGCAGGCAAAATTGGCAAAACAACAGCCAGTATAGGTAACCACAATGGCAAAGCTGCTTCCTTAAAAGTAACCTTCTTATCCTGTATTCTGGACAAGTACCTGGCAACATAAGTGTATAATATTACTGTTGCCACTGAAGATGGTTGAATACTCATCCCTATAAAAGGAACCTGAATCCACCTGCTCGCATTAGCACCGTCTATTTCTTTTCCCTGAAACAGAGTAAATATCAACATCAACACTACAACAGGTAATAATAAAACTGCAATTGAGGAAAAATATTTATAAGGTTTCTTATGTACAAAATACATTATCACTATAGCTATTACTAAGTGTAAGCCATGTTTAAAAGTCATAGATAAAACATGCCCCGAACCAGAGCCACGCCATGCTAAGTTACTTATTGCGCTGTATACAACAACAAGTGAGGCAATCATCATAAAGAATACAATGCCCCATACTTTTTTATCTCCTTTTAAACTTTGCATAAATGCTTTCATGCTAATCTCAACCTCTTATTTTTTACTAAAAAAATTATTGCTCTAAGTGTCCAACTTCCTCCTTAAACTGGAATCCTCTATCCTCATAACTATCGAATAAATCAAAACTTGCACAGGCTGGCGAAAGTAATACATTATCCCCTCTTCTGGCAAGAGTATACGCTGTATTTACAGCCTCTTTCATTGAAAAAGTTTCAGTAATAACATCAACCTTATTCCCAAAAACCTTCATCAGTTTTTCATTATCCACACCAAGACAAACCACAGCTCTAACTTTATCCCTCACAAAGGGTATTAAATCGGAATAATCATTTCCTTTATCCACACCTCCAACAATCCATACAGTAGTTTTTTTCATTGAATCCAATGCATAGAAAGTGGCATTTACATTAGTGGCTTTCGAATCATTAATAAAGTTTATTCCCTCAACACTTTTAAAATTTTCCAAACGATGTTCTACAGCTTCGAAACTCGACAGACCATTTCTGATAGTTCTATTTCTTACTCCGAGTAATTTTGCTGCCATACCACCCGCAAGAGAGTTTCTCGCGTTGTGTTTTCCCTGCAGAGCCAGTTCATCGATTGTCATAGTTATATTGTCATTTTGGTGGTTATAGTTCATTTCAATATTTTTATAATTCAACTTTCCGTATGTTATCCCTTTTATATTTTCGCCATATGGAACCTCTATAGATTTCACAGGATTATTTTTTAGACCTGACAGATTTCCTTCGTCGTTTGCATCATAGATTAAATAGTCCGATTCTATTTGATTCATAGCAATTCTAAGTTTCGAATCGCGATAATTTTCAAATTTATAATCGTAGCGATTAAGATGATCAGGAGTAATATTCAATAAAACGGCGATATGAGGTCTAAAACTTACTATCCCGTCCAATTGAAAACTACTCAGCTCCAGCACATAATAATCAAACTCATTTCCTGCAACCTGACGCGCAAAACTTTCTCCTATATTACCTGCCAGTCCTACATTTAATCCTTCCAGCTTCAGAATATGATAAATAAGCATCGATGTTGTAGTTTTACCGTTTGATCCGGTAACTGCAACGATTTTTGCTTCTGTATATCTTGAGGCGAATTCTATTTCCGATATTACCTCAACCCCCTTTTCTTTCAGGGTGGTTACCAGCGGTACATTATCAGGAATTCCCGGACTCTTCACAACTAACTCACTATTCAGAATAATTTCCTCACTGTGAGTTCCTTCTTCAAAAGACACCTTCAACTGTTCAAGCTCTTTTATATACCGGGGCTTTATCACTCCCATATCGGAAACAAAAACATCATAGCCAAGCTTGTTAGCCAAAATGGCCGCACCAACTCCGCTCTCACCTGCTCCTAATATGGAAATCCTTTTACTCACTATTTTATCTGATTTTTAATGTTATTATTGACAAAACAGCCAACATTATCCCTACAATCCAAAATCGGATTACAATTTTACTCTCGTGATAATTCTTTTTTTGATAATGGTGGTGCAAAGGAGCCATCAGAAAAATTCGTTTTCCTTCTCCTAATTTCTTCTTTGTATATTTAAAATATGACACCTGCAACACTACTGAAAGGTTCTCTACAAGAAACACCCCGCTGATAATTGGGATTAGGAGTTCTTTTCTCATAATAATCGCTATTACTGCAATTATTCCTCCTATAGTTAAACTTCCGGTATCGCCCATAAACACCTGCGCCGGATAAGCGTTATACCAAAGAAAACCAACCAGTGCTCCAATAAATGCCGCTATGTAAATTGTAATCTCTCCCATATTTGGGATAAACATTATATTTAAATAATCCGCAAAAATTATATTACCGGATACCCAGGCAAACAAAGCCAAAGTAACTCCCATAATAGCAGATGACCCTGCTGCTAAACCATCAACCCCATCGGTAAGGTTTGCTCCATTTGATACCGCAGTAATTATAAAAATCACTATCGGGATAAATAATAACCAGGCGTAGTCTTTAGCGTCATCACCCATCCATGAGATTAAACTCTCGTAATTGAATTCATTTCCTTTTACAAAAGGTATTGTAGTTTTAAGTGACTTATGCTCTGCATCAAATGTTGGTGGACTTATTCCTTGTTGTATAAATTCAGATAATTCCTCCTGTGTATAATGCACTTTCTCCTTAATTGTAACATCCTCGTTGAAATACAACATACCACCAACAATTAAGCCTAAACCTACCTGTCCTATTATTTTGAACCTCCCTCTTAATCCTTCCTTATTTTTCCTAAACACTTTGATGTAATCATCAAGAAAACCGATAGTTCCCATCCAAAGTGTAGTAATCAAAAGAAGTATAACATAAATATTTTCAAGCTTGGCAAATAACAATACCGGAACAACAGTTGCCAGAATAATAATTACACCTCCCATAGTAGGTGTACCTGCTTTTTGTATCTGCCCTTCCAGGCCAAGCTCCCTAACTGTTTCTCCAACCTGTTGGCGCTGTAGAAATAATATTATTCTCTTACCATATACTGTGGCAATTATCAACGAAAATATTATCGCTAAACCTGCCCGGAATGAAATATAATTAAACATTCCTGCTCCAGGGATATTAAATGTTTCATGTAGGAAATTGAATAAATAGTATAACATATCTCTACTTATTTAACAGGGTTAATATTTTTTTCGCTTTTTCAAAATCATCAAAGTCGTATTTCACTCCCATGATATCCTGGTATGTTTCATGGCCTTTACCGGCGATAAGTATAATATCGCCTTTATCTGCCTCCTGACATGCCGCTTTAATTCCTTGTTCTCTATCAACAATCGATACTGTTTTGTGATAGTGTTCTGCAGGAACACCGGCTTCCATATCAGAAATAATATCCTCGGGTTTTTCGGTACGTGGATTATCTGAAGTAAGAACTACTTTATTAGAAAAATCACAGGAAATTTTTGCCATCTTCGGACGCTTCCCTTTATCTCTATCTCCGCCACAGCCAACAACTGTAATTAATTTTTCATTTCCTGTCCTTATCTCTCCAATCGTTTCCAGTACATTTTTCAAAGCATCGGGAGTATGGGCATAATCAACCACGGTAATAATTCCCTTTTCCGAAGAAAAATGATCAAAACGACCTGTCACATTTTCTAAACGACTCATCGCTTTTAATACTTCATCTTCATCCTCTCCAAGTTCAACCGAAACAGAGTAAATAGCTAAAAGGTTATATGCGTTAAACTTCCCTATTAATTTAGTCCAAATCTCCTTATTCCCAATTCTCAACAACATCCCGCTAAAGTGACTTTCCAGTAATCTAACCTTATAATCACTCACTGATTTCATTGAATAGCTGAGCTTTTTAGCTTTTGTATTCTGAAGCATTACCATTCCGTTTTTATCATCAGAATTAGTTATGGCAAATGCTGTTTTAGGCAAATCATCAAAAAAACGTTTCTTAACGTTTATATATTCTTTAAATGTTTTATGATAATCAAGATGATCGTGGGTAATATTTGTAAAAGCGCCTCCTGCGAAATGCAGTCCGGCAATTCTGCGTTGGTCAACACCATGAGAGCTCACTTCCATAAAGCAGTGCGATACTCCTGCTTCGGCCATCTGTTGCAAATATTTATTTAATGTTACCGGATCCGGAGTTGTATGTGTAGAAACAATCTCTTCATCACCAGCCATAATCCTGATCGTTGAAAACAATCCCGCTTTTTTTCCCAGTAATCCAAAAAGCGTATATAACTGTGTAGCGATAGTAGTTTTACCGTTTGTTCCTGTAACTCCAACTAATTTAAGTTTTGACGAAGGATTATCATAAAAGTTTGAAGCTATTACTCCTAATGCCTCCTTGCTATCTCCCACCTTTACCCAGGCAACACTATCATTATCAACATCTACATTATTTTGATATACAATTGCCTTTGCTCCAAGTTCTATAGCTTTTGATATATATTTATGCCCATCAACTGCCACTCCGCTAATAGCCACAAAAACACTTCCGTTTGTCACTTTTCTGGAATCGAATTCAACAGAAGTAATTTCTGCGGAACTATTTCCGGAAAGCTCCAAAACATTTATGCCCCCAAGTATTTTGTTTAACACCCTCATCACATCAATACTAAATTAACTAAGTTGTTCTTCTTTACTCTTCTTCCAGCCGGTATAGATTGTTTAACAACCCTGCCTGAACCTCTCATTCTAACTTTCAGTCCAATATTTTCCAACATTGATAACGCATCCATTGCTGGAACACCTTTCACATTTGGCATCAGACCTTTTCGAACCTCCGAAGCCTTTGATCCTAAAACTATCTGATTTCTCAACTCTTCATCACTCAAAGCCGGTATAATATTTTCTACTTCCGGTCCCTCGTGATAAATTTTAACTGCTATCTCCTTAAATACCGGTGCAGCAACCTGAGCACCGTAATAACCTTTACTCTTGTCCGGTTTATTAACTACAACAATCATTGAGTACTTAGGATCTTTTGCAGGAAAATATCCGACAAATGAAGAACTATAACCCATATTCTTCTTTCCTTCCCAGTAATTTAACTGGGTAGTTCCGGTTTTTCCGGCAATTTGCAGGTTATCCATTTTCAAACCTTTTCCTGTTCCATTTTCCACAACTCCTTCCAGCATATCCCGAGCTATTTTCACTGTACTTTCAGAACAAATTCTCGAGTTCAGAACTTCGGTATGCACAGTAGAAATCACTCCCTCATCATCTCTTATTTTCGAAATAAAATACGGTTTAACTTCTACCCCGTCATTTGCAATTGCATTATAATAAGTAAGTATTTGAAGTGGTGTCAAATGAACCCCATAACCATAAGCCATCCAGGCTAAACTAAGTCCTGACCAGTTATCGGCCTGAGGATTTGGAATTACAGGCGAACCTTCTCCCTTAATATTTAATCCAATTTTCTTATCAAGACCCATCGAATAAAGTCTGTTCAAAAATCTGGTTGGGTTTGTCTTATAGTTTTCATATATAATTTTAGCCATTCCTACATTTGATGATTCTTCGAACACCTTCTTTACTGACACCTTTCCAAAACCACCTCTATGTGAATCTCTAATATATTTCCCATAGATCTTATGCTTCCCGTTTCCTGTATCTATCACCTTAGAGGTATCTACAACTCCATCTTCGAGAGCGGCTATTAAAGCCGGAAGCTTAAAGGTTGATCCGGGCTCAGAAGATTCGTAAACTGCGTAATTTACTTTTTCGTAATATTTACCTTTTTCTGTACGTCCAAGGTTTACAATCCCTTTGATCTTACCGGTATTAACTTCCATTACTACAACAGTACCGTGGTCGGCTTTAAACTCTTCCAATTGCCTTAATAAAGCATAATGTGCCACATCCTGTATATGCACATCTATCGTAGAATATATATCTGCCCCATCCTCAGGTTCTATTTCATTTTTATCACTCAGAGGTTTCCATGATCCTTTTTGAAGTTTTACACTCAAAACACTTCCATCTCTACCCGACAGATATCTGGAATATGCTCCTTCGAGACCTACCGATAAATAATCTTTTTCGTATCCAATAGTCCGTTCGGCAACTTTTCCCAAAGGATGTTCCCTAACCATTTTTTCCTCAACAACAAGTCCGCCTTTAAACCTTCCTTTATTAAGAATTGGAAAACCTTTAAACCTTTGATATTGATCAAAGGTTAAATTTTTCTTTATTCTAAAATATTTTTTACCCTTCTCTCGTGCTTTGGTAATCTTGTCGGCATAATAATATCTTGATGGCGCTCCAAACAAACTGTGAATTGAGTCTGACAGATCGTCTATATTTTCATTGAATAATTTTGTAGAAGGAACAGTAGGATCTATTGCTACAGTAAATGTGGTGACTGATGTTGCCAACAAATTCCCGTCTTCTGCATAAATATTTCCACGTCGGGCCTTAATTACATGAGGTCTTATGGTTCTTTTCGAAGCTAACTCCCTGTAATGCTTACCATCAACATATTGAATCTGGAATATTTTCCCAAACACAGCAAAAAACACCAATAAAAGCAAAGCTAGAATCAGGTATAATCTGTTTAGTATGTTTCTTCTATTTTTTTCCAATTCAATTATTATTTACTTTTATTACATGTGGTGGTGTTGTAGATTGCTCCAAGCCAATTTTTCTCACTTTTTCCTGAAGATTTGATCCCATTCTCGAATTCATCAGCTGCGTTCTTACATCTACAAATTCCGACTTCAACTCTCTAACTTCTTTCTGAAGTTTCGAAATCTCATATACTTTTTCGTCAGCAGAATGAGAACTTACTATTGTTATCAGGATAAGCAAGACAGCAAAGGCTATTACTTTCCAGTTTTCAAGAAGTACATCAGTGTCAAACAGGTTACCTCTTACAATAGTTCCTATGTTTTTGGACTTCTTTTCCATTATAGTTTTTTCGCAATTCTCAATTTTGCACTTCTCGCTCTGCTGTTTCTTTCAACCTCCTCTTCGGTTGGGACTATTACTTTTCTGTTAACAGCTTTAAAAGGAACATCCACATTCCCATAAATATCCTTTTCAGGTTCTCCCCTAAAAAGTCCGGTTTTAATATATCGTTTTACCAGCCTGTCTTCTAATGAGTGATAAGAAATTACAACTAATCTCCCATCAGGATTCAAAATTTCATTACTCGATTCGAGGAAGGCCTTTAAAACCCCCATTTCATCATTAACTTCAATTCTTATTGCCTGAAACATCTGAGCATAAAACTTATTTTCCCTGTTTCGAGGTGCTAAATCTTTCGTTAATTCTTTTAGATCGCCATTAGTTTCAATTGGCTTATCACTACGTGAATCCACAATCCTGTTTGCAACTTTCCAGGCATTTTTAAGCTCCCCGAAATCTCTGAATATCCTGCTCAAATCCTCTACATCATAATCATTCACAATCTCATAAGCTGAGATATTTGATTTTTGATTCATTCTCATATCCAACCTGCCATCGAAACGAGTAGAAAACCCCCGCTCGGCAACATCGAATTGATGAGAACTAACACCCAAATCTGCGAGAATCCCATCGACCTTTTTCACTCCGTGAAGTCTTAAATAATTCTTCAGATGCCTGAAGTTTACGTTAATAAGCTCAAAACGAGAATCGTCTATCTTATTTTCTAAAGCATCTTTATCCTGATCGAAAGCAAATAGCTTTCCTTTTTCTCCAAGATGAGAAATAATTCCACGCGAATGACCACCTCCTCCAAAAGTAACATCCACATAAATACCATTTTCCTTAATCGCCAGGCCTTCGATACACTCGTCGAAAAGCACAGGCACATGGTACTCCATTGCCATTTGTATAGAATTTTAGTTATTTTTTTCTACATTATATGGAATAGACGGAAATCTACTGAAGTAACTCTTCAAAATCCCCCATTACTTCTTCTGCTAAATCTCCAAAATCCTCTTCAGGATTATTAATCACACTTTCGTAGCGATCTTTATCCCAAACCTCAATAATGTTGTTGACTGTAACAGTAAGTACAACTTCCTTTTCTATCCCTGCAAAACTCACAAGATCTTTCGTTATCAACATTCGCCCTGTCCCATCCAATTCAATCGACTTTACCCCTGCTGTAAATTGACGTATAAAACTTGCTACTTTCCTCTGAAAACGATTTTTCTTGTTTAATTTGCTCATCACAGCGTTCCATTCTGCCATTGTATACAGTTCCAAACACTGCTCAAAAACTGATCGTTTCAATACGAATCCATCACCCAAATACGGAGCTAACTGCTTCTTTAACTGAGCAGGTAGCAACAAGCGTCCTTTGGCGTCGATCTTACATTCGTATGTTCCGAACAGATTTGTCATTAATTGTTTTTTTACAATTTCAAATATAAGATATTATACTACACTTTTTTACACTTTACCCCACTTTTTACCACTTTGTTGAAAACTTAATTTAAAAACACTTATAAAGGCCTGTAAAACCTAACACTTTCATACACCATGAAAAAAATCGGTTATTAACAATTATTCGGAATTCCACCACCCTTACAACACAATTATTGACTAGACAAATGGCAATTGGGGTAATAAAAGCATCATGAAAGAATAAACTTACAAACACATATTTATCTTATTGCTACAAATAAGATTACGGATAACACACAAAAAGTATATAACCTTTTATGCCAATTAAATTTCAATGTGAAGAGTTTGGTCAAAGTATTATTTTTAATTTAACGAAAAAAAGCATAGCATTTAATAAATGTCTGAAGTTTCCAATCTCTTTTTTTTTGGCGCTATTTCCGGCTCTCCGCTATAGCTTTATTTAGCATAGCGGTTCGAAAATTGTATTTCGGGGTCTTCGCTAAGGCTCAGCCGCCAAAATACATTTCTCACAAGCTATCCAAAACAAAGGCTGTCGCTTTTATCCGGGCGAACTATATTTCGCTGCTCCGCACCTTAAAAACAAATAATACCAATTGAATTTCAAAATGCTCATTATAATTCGAAATGTAATTCTGTTAGACGAAATAAGCGAAGCGATTGGCTAACGCCGAATCTCACGATTTCATGAA